>NZ_CAXTBY010000059.1:4371-23670 GCF_964242245.1 uncultured Methylobacterium sp.
CAGCAGGCGCCGACGCTGACCGTCTGCGGCAAGATCTACGAGAGCCTGCTCACCTACGACTTCGACCTGACGCCGAAGCCCGGCATGGCGCAGAGCTGGGAGCGCAGCCCCGACGGGCTGACCTACACCTTCAAGCTCCATCCCGGCATCACCTTCCACGACGGCTCGGCCATGACCGCCGACGACGTGGTGTTCTCCGTCACCAAGGCGCTGATGGAGGGCCATGCCCGCGCCCGCGGCACCTTTTCGCGGCTGGCTTCCGCCGAGGCGCCCGATCCGCTGACCGTGGTGTTCAAGCTCAAGCAGCCCTTCGCGCCGTTCCTGCACGCTTTTGATGCCACCACCGCGCCGATCGTCTCGAAGGCGCTCTACGACGGCACCGACATCCGGCAGAACCCGAACAACGCGCGCGCGATCGGCACCGGGCCGTTCAAGCTCAAGGAGTGGGTCAAGGGCTCCCACATCCACCTCGTGCGGCACGAGGGCTACTACCGCAAGGGCGAGCCCTACCTCGACGAGATCTACTACCGCGTGATCCCCGACGCCGCCTCGCGCGCGGTTGCCCTGGAGACCGGCACCGTCCAGTTGACGCAGTGGAACGACGTCGAGGCCTTCGACGTGCCGCGCCTCAAGGCGCTGCCCAACCTCGAGATGACGACCAAGGGCTACGAGTTCTACGCCCCCCACCTCTGGGTCGAGATGAACACCCGCATCGCGCCGATGAACGACAAGCGCTTTCGGCAGGCGGTGCTCCACGCCATCGACCGCGAGGCCCTGAGGAAGCGCGTGTTCTTCGGCCTGGGCAAGGTCGCCACCGGCCCGGTCTCCTCGAAGACCCGGTTCTACGAGCCCGACGTGAAGTCCTACGCGTTCTCGGTCGCCAAGGCTGCGGCGCTCTTGGACGAGATGGGGCTGAAGCCCGGCGCCGACGGCAAGCGCGCGACGATCAAGTACCTCGTGCCGCCCTACGGCGAGATGTGGCAGCGGGTCGGCGAGTACGTGCGGCAGTCGCTTGGCAAGGTCGGCATCGACATCGTGCTCGAAGGCATCGACGTCGGCGGCTGGGCCGCGCGCTGCGGCAACTGGGAGTTCGAGATGTCGGCGCCCTGGACCTACCAGTACGGCGACCCGGCGCTCGGCGTCTCGCGCTCCTACATCTCCTCGAACATCCGCAAGGGCATCCTGTTCTCCAACACCTCCGGCTACACGAACCCCGAGGTCGACAAGTTGTTCGACGAGGCCGCGGTCGAGACCGACGAGGCCAAGCGGCAGGCGCTCTACAGCCGCGTCCAGAAGATCCTCGTGGACGACGCGGCGGTGGCGTGGCTGATGGAGCTCGACTTCCCGACCTTCACCGACAAGCGGATGAAGGACCTCATCGTCACCGGCAGCGGCGTCAACGACACCTTCAGCCGGGCCTACCGGGCGTGAGGCCGCTCGCCGGGGCCGCCGCCTGGATCGCGAAGACCCTTGCGGTGATCCTGGTGATCGCCAGCGTCAACTTCGCCCTCGTCCACGCAGCCCCCGGCGACCCGGCCCAGGTCATCGCCGGCCAGTCCGGTGCGTCGGACGAGACGCTTCTGAAGCAACTCCGCGCCGAGTACGGCCTCGACAAGCCCTACGTCGTCCAGCTCGGCACCTACCTCGGCCGCGTGCTCACCCTCGACCTCGGCTACTCCTACCGGCAGCAGCGGCCGGTGCTCGGCCTCGTGCTGGAGCGGCTGCCAGCGACACTCCTGCTCACGGGCACCGCCTTCCTCGCCGCGCTATCCCTCGGCATCCTGCTCGGCATCCTCTCCGGGGTGCGGTCCGGGCGCTGGGCCGACACGCTGATCGGCGTGCTCTCGCTCGTGCTCTACGCGATGCCGGTGTTCTGGCTCGGGTTGATGCTGGTGCTGGTGTTCTCGGTCCGGCTCGATTGGCTCCCGGCCTTCGGCTACCAGACCATCGGCGTGACGCTCTCGGCGCCCCGGCGCATCCTCGACACGCTGGCCCACCTCGTCCTCCCGGCAGCCTCCCTGGCCGCGGTCTACCTCGCGGTCTACGCCCGGCTGATGCGGGCCTCGATCATCGAGGTGGCGGGCCAGGACTTCATCAAGACCGCCCGCGCCAAGGGCCTGACGCGGGCCCGCGTGATCCGCGACCACATGATCCGCAACGCGATCCTGCCCGTGGTGACGGTGGCCGGCATGCAGGCCGGCGCGCTCGTCGGCGGCTCGGTGGTGGTCGAGACGGTGTTCGCGTGGCCCGGCCTCGGGCGGCTGGTGTTCGAGGCGCTGAGCCAGCGCGACTACCCGGTGCTGCTCGGCATCTTCCTCGTCATGTCGGTGCTCGTCATCCTGATCAACCTCGCCACCGACCTCCTGTCCCGGCTGATCGACCCGCGGCTCGCGGCGCCCGGCGCGGGGGCGGGGGCGTGAGCGCGCTCCGGGCGTACCTGCGCCATCCGAGCGGGGTGGTCGGCCTCGCGCTGCTCCTCGTGATCGTCGTCGTGGCGATCCTCGCGCCGGTGCTGGCGCCGGTCGACCCGTGGGAGATGGTCGGCGCCCCGTTCGAGCGCCCGTTCGGCCCCGACCTGTGGCTCGGCTCCGACACGCTCGGGCGCGACATCGCGGCGGGCATCGCCCACGGCGCGCGGGTGTCGCTGGCCATCGGCCTTTCCTCGACGCTGGCGGCGCTGGGCATCGGCGTGACGGTGGGCACGCTCGCCGGCTACTGCGGCGGGCTCGTCGACGACGCGCTGATGCGGGTGGCCGAACTGTTCCAGACCATCCCCGGCTTCATCCTCGCGGTGCTGCTGGTCGCGACGCTCGGGCCGTCGCTCGGCCACGAGATCCTCGCCATCGCCGTGGTGAGCTGGCCGCCGCTGGCGCGGCTGACGCGGGGCGAGTTCATGCGGCTGAAAGGCCGCGAGTTCGTGCGCGCCGCGATCTGCCAGGGCGAGCGCCCGGCCGCCGTGATCCTGCGCCACATCCTGCCGAACGCCGTCGCGCCGATCCTGGTCACCGGCTCGCTCACGGTGGCCACCGCGATCCTGATCGAGAGCGCGCTGAGCTTCCTCGGCCTCGGCGACCCGAACCTGATGTCGTGGGGCTACATGGTGGGCGCCGCCCGCACGGTGATCCGCCAGGCGTGGTGGATGAGCGTCTTCCCCGGCGCCGCGATCCTCGTCACGGTGCTGGCGATCAACCTCGTCGGCGAGGCCCTGAACGACGCGCTGAACCCGCGTCTCTCGCGGAGCGGGCGCGCGTGAGCGACCTCCTCGCCCTCGACCGCCTCTCGATCGGCCTGCCCCGGGGCGGCGACCGGCGCCATGCGATCTCCGACGTGTCGCTCACCATCGATGCGGACGAGATCGTCTGCCTCGTCGGCGAGTCGGGCTCCGGCAAGTCGATGGCCGCGCACGCGATCCTGCGGCTACTGCCCGACGGCATCGGCATCACCGGCGGCGCGGTGCGCTTCCGCGGGCGCGACCTCGCGGCCGCCTCCGAGGCCGAGATGCGGGGCGTGCGCGGCGGGCAGATCGCGATGATCTTCCAGGAGCCCTTGAGCGCGCTCAATCCGCTCAAGCGCGTCGGCGAGCAGATCGCCGAGGTGATCCGCATCCACGATCCCGCGCTTCCCCGCGAGGCGGTGGCGGCGCGCATCGGTGGCCTGATCGCGGATGTGGGCTTGCCTGAGCCCGCCACCATGGTGCGCAACTTCCCGTTCCAGCTCTCGGGCGGGCAGCGCCAGCGGGTGATGATCGCGATGGCGATGGCCAACGACCCGGCCCTGCTGCTCGCCGACGAGCCGACCACGGCGCTGGACGTGACGACGCAGGGCCAGATCCTGGCGCTGATCCGCCGCCTCCAGGCCGAGCGCCGGATGGGCGTGCTGCTGATCACCCACGATTTCGGCGTGGTGGCCGACATGGCCGACCGGGTGGTGGTGATGCGCGAGGGCCGCATCGTCGAGCAGGGCAGCGCAGACGCGATCCTCACCAGCCCGCAGGACCCCTACACCCGCGCGCTCATCGCCGCCGTCCCGTCCGCGCGCCCGAAGGGGACGGCCGCGGCGCGCAGGCGGCCCGCCTCCCCGCCGCTCCTCGAGATCGAGGACCTGGGCAAGACCTTCGTGACGCGCCAGGGCTGGTTCCGCCCGCCCCGGCGGGTCGTGGCGGCCGAGGGCGTGTCCCTGACGGTGGCCCCCGGCGAGACCGTGGCGGTGGTGGGCGAGTCGGGCTCGGGCAAGTCGACCCTCGGGCAGATGATCCTGCGGCTGACCGAGCCCGATTCCGGGCGCATCCGCTTCGAGGGCACCGACCTCCTGGCCCTGCGCGGCGAGGCCCTGCGGCTCGCCCGGCGCCGGCTCCAGATCGTGTTCCAGGACCCGTTCTCCGCGCTCGACCCGCGCCAGCGGGTGGGCGCGGCGATCGCGCGGGGGCCGATCGCCTACGGGACGCCGGCGGCGGACGCCCGGAGCGCGGCAGCCAAGCTCCTCGTGCGCGTCGGCCTGCAGGAGGCCGCCGCCGAGCGGTTTCCGCACGAATTCTCCGGCGGCCAGCGCCAGCGCATCTGCATCGCCCGCGCGCTCGCCCTCAAGCCCCGCCTGCTGGTGGCCGACGAGGCGGTCTCGGCGCTGGACGTCTCGGTGCAGGCCCGCATCCTCGACCTGCTGGCCGAGCTGCGCCGCGAGTACGACCTCGCGATGGTGTTCATCACCCACGACCTGCGGATCGCGGCGCGGATCGCCGACCGGGTCGTGGTCATGCAGCGGGGCCGGATCGTCGAGGCGGGCACCGCCGAGGCGGTCTTCACCGCACCCGAGCACCCCTACACCCGCGCGCTCGTGGCCGCGATCCCGGGCCGGCGCCTGTTCGGTGGTCTCGGCGGGGCCGCCGACGCTCCGGCGGTGCCCGAGTCCGTCACGGCCTAACCAGGAGGACGTCCATGAGCGAGAGCCTAGGCCGGGACATCGATGCGACGCCCGAAACCTGCACCATCGTGAACGTCGACGCGCTGCGGAGCCACTTCGGCCGGGTTTCGCCGCTGGCCGAGGGCAAGGTCCTGCCGCACCTCAGTCACTTCGCCCGCGACTTCATCGCGCTCTCGCCCTTCCTGGTGCTCGCCTCCATGGACGGCGCGGGCCGGGCCGACGCGAGCCCGCGCGGGGACGCGCCGGGCTTCGTCCAGGTGCTCGACGACGCGACCCTGCTGATCCCGGACCGGCGCGGCAACAACCGCGTCGACAGCTTCGGTAACGTGCTCGACAATCCCGGCATCGGGCTGATTTTCTTCGTGCCCGGCATCAACGAGACCCTGCGGGTGAACGGGCAGGCGCGGATCGTCACCGACGCGGACCTGCTCGGGCCCCTGGCCGCCCAGGGCAAGACCCCGACCACGGGCCTGCGCGTCACGGTCGAGGAAGCGTTCTTCCACTGCGCCAAGGCGCTGATGCGCTCCAAGCTGTGGGCCGCCGAATCCCAAGTCGAGCGCGCGAACTTCCCGAGCCTCGGCCGCATCATCGCCGAGCAGGACAGCACCCTCAGTGTGGACGAGGCCGAGCGCTCGATGGAGGAGGCCTACCGCACGCGCCTCTACTAGAGCATTTTCCATGATCTCTGGATCACAAAGAATTCTCTAACCTTTTGCGTGGTCGCATTTTCTCCACGCGAGCCGGCATCCACCTCACTGGAAAATGCTCTGGTTGAAGCGCGGACCGGCGAAGGCGGCGCCTCAGCGCGCGAGTTCCCGCAGCCCGAGCCGGATCAGCACCTTCGCCTCGGCGCCCTCGGCCGCGCCCTTCAGCGCCGCGGCGATGGCGGCCGAGGCCTGGATCTGCGGGTAGCCGAGGTTGACCAGGGCCGAGATCGCGTCGGCCACGGGCTGCGGCGCGGTGCGGTCCTCCACCATGCCCGACAGCGCGATCAGCGCCGGGTCGATCGGGGCGAAGGCCGGGGCCTTGTCCTTCAGTTCGGCCACGAGCCGCGTGGCGAGGCGCGGCCCGACGCCGGGCGCGCGGGCGACCGCCCCCTTGTCGCCGAGCGCGATCGCCGAGGCGAGCTCCCCCGGCTCCAGCACCGAGAGGACGCCGAGCGCGACGCGCGCGCCCACCCCCTGCACCGTCTGGAGCAGGCGGAACCACTCGCGCTCGGCATCCGAGCGGAAGCCGTAGAGCCGGATCATGTCCTCACGCACGTGCGTCTCGATCGAGAGCGCAGCCGGCTCGCCGAGCTTGGGCAGGCGCTGAAGGGTGCGTGCCGAGCAGTGCACCACGTAGCCGACGCCCTGGACGTCGAGGATCACGAAATCCTCGCCGTAGGAATCCACCACGCCCTTGAGCTTGCCGATCATCGCGTCCCGTTCATGGTCTTGCCGATCCTGCGCGCCGTCCGTGATGCTCCCTACAGAAGCCGGCCGCCGCGCGCCATCGGCCGCTTGAGGCCGGCCAAGCTTCGTGGGATCACCGGGCCGCGACGTTCCTCGATCGAAGGCGGCCCCCATGCGCGGACCTGCGCTCCTCCTCGCCCTGGCGCTCGGCCTCGACCCGGCGGCGGCCGCCGACAGGCCGCCGGGCGTGAGCACGGACCCGACGCAGGTGCGGGCCGGCGCCTACCGGCTCGACCCCGATCACGGCAAGATCACGTGGTCCCTGAGCCACCTCGGCTTCTCGACCTATTACGGCCAGATCACCGATGTCGCCGGTGACGCGACGCTGGACCCGCGGGACCCCTCGCGCATCCGCCTCACGGTCACCATCGGCACCGGCAGCGTCACCGGCGCGAACCCGCGGCTCGACGCGCACCTGAAGGCGCCCGAGTTCTTCGACACCGCGCGATTCCCGACCGCCACCTTCACCGCGACCGCGGTCGAGCCGACGAGCCCGGCCACCGCCCGCGTCAGCGGCGACCTCACCCTGCGCGGCGTGACGCGGACGGTGGCCTTCGACGCGACGTTCAACCAAGCCGGCCTCCACCCGGTGGACAAGACCTACACCGTCGGCTTCGACGGCCGCGCCGTCGTCAAGCGTTCGGATTTCGGCATGGACGCCTACCTGCCGCTGCTGGGCGACGAGGTCGTCGTGCGCCTGGAGGGCGAGTTCAAGGCGGTGGAGTAGGCGCGCCGGACGGTCGCGGGACCGAAGGAGTCCCGCTCTCCTGCAACGTGCGCGGCGCCCCGAACCCTTGACGAGGAAAGGTTTTGGGCGAGGAACGTGATCCCCCCAGCGCCTGTCACGTCACCCGAGCTTGGCCAGAGCCGCGGCGATTCGGGCGGCGCCCGGCCCGGCGGCGCCGGGCGCCGGGTGCGCGCGCTTCAGGGCGTGGGCGCCGCGGTGGTTGACGTGGGTGATGGCGATGGCGAGCGCGTCGGCGGCGTCCGCCACCCTGAACTCGGCCTTGGGCAGCAGGAAGCGCACCATCGCCTGGATCTGACCCTTCTCGGCGTGGCCCGAGCCGCAGACCGACTTCTTGATGAGGTTGGCCGCATACTCGAACACCGGAACACCGGCCAGCGCCGGCACCAGCAGGGCGATCGCCCGCGCGTGCCCAAGCTTGAGCGTCGCCTGCGCGTCCTTGTTGACGAAGGTCTCCTCCACCGACACCTCGTCGGGCGAAAAATCCCGCACGATCCGGCCGATCCCCTCGTGCAGCTCGCGCAGGCGCAGCGCGAGCGGCAGGTCGCCGTCCGAGGTGACGACGCCGCAATCAACGTAGGCGAGCTTGGCCCCCGTCACCGTCACCACGCCCCAGCCGGTGCGGCGCAGGCCGGGGTCGAGGCCGAGGATGCGGATGGGCAGGGTCATGCGAGTGACGACTGGGGTCCGCGCGGCGGCTGCTTCCTACCGTGCCGACATGGCATGAACAGATCGTTTCACCAAGCGCACGCGGTCGAGCTGTACGCCGACCTTGCTGGCGCACTCTGTCCGGCTTTGAACAGGGCCTCAGCCGTCTCACCCCTCCAGCTTGGCCACCAGCGCGTCGGACAGCGCGAAGTTGACGTAGACGTTCTGCACGTCGTCCTGGTCCTCGATCACCTCGACGAGGCGGATCAGCTTCTCGCCGGTCTCGTCGTCGACGTCGAGCGTGGTCTGCGCCTTCCAGACGAGGCCGGTGCGGGTCGGCTCGCCGAAGCGGGCTTCCAGCGCTTTGGCGACCTCACTGAGCGAATCCTGCGCGCAGAAGATCTCGTGACCGGACGCATCCGAGCGCACGTCGTCGGCGCCGGCCTCGATCGCCGCCTCCAGCACCGCGTCGGCGTCGGCGACGCCCGCGGGGAAGCCGACCACGCCGACCCGGTCGAACAGGAAGGCGACGGCCCCGGTCTCGGCGAGGCTCCCGCCGGACTTGGTGAAGGCCGAGCGCACGTCCGAGGCCGTGCGGTTGCGGTTGTCGGTCTGCGCCTCGACGATGAGCGCGGCGCCACCCGGGCCGTAGCCCTCGTAGCGGATCTCCTCGTAGCTCTCGCTGTCGGCCCCCGACGCCTTCTTGATCGCCCGCTCGATGTTGTCCTTGGGCACGTTCTCGGCCCGCGCCGCCAGGATCGCCGCGCGCAGGCGGGCGTTCATCGCCGGGTCGGGCACGCCGAGCTTGGCCGCCACCGTGATCTCGCGGGCCAGCTTGCCGAAGAGCTTGGAGCGGACCGCGTCCACCCGGCCCTTGCGGTGCATGATGTTCTTGAACTGGGAATGGCCGGCCATCGTCTGCGCTTCTTGGTCTGCGGTTCGCGCCGAAGGCGTTCGCCCGGGGCGGCACGGCAAAAGGCGGTTGGCCCCGTGTATAGGCCCGCCGGCCGCGGGGAGGCAACGCGGGCGGCGCAGCCTGACGGTGATCGACGGGCTGCGGGAAAGATCGGTGCCGCGGGACGTTCAGACCCTAGGCTCGCGACGCGCCACCGACGGTTCCAAGCCGGAGCCTCGGCTTGCTGCGCGCGCGGCACGAGCCCCGGAGAGAGACGACCGGCATGGCACTTCGAACGCTCCGTTCCGGCGCGCACGATCGCTTCGCGGAGCGCGCCGTTGGCCACGGGACCGCCGCGGGGCCGAGATGGCGCAAGCTCGGCCTTGCCGCGACCCTCGGCGTCCTTGCCGGAACGATGCTGTTCGCGAGGGAGGCGCAGGGGCGCGACGAGGCCCGGCGCCGGGATCGCGGCTCAGATCGACGCGTGCCAGCGCTTCAACCCTGACAGCGTCACCACCCCGTCCGGCCACGGGACGCCGAAGACGTGCCGGTGCGGCCGGCCGGGTTCGCCGAGGTCGGAGACCGCCGAGAAGGCGCCGTCGAGCCTGTGGCTCTCGGTGTAGCGGCTGCGGGTGGCGAGCACCGGCAGGCCGGCATCGAGCGCCGAGCGGATGCCGGCGGTGGAATCCTCGATCGCGATCGCGTCCTCCGGATCGACCCCGAGACGGCGCAGGGCGAGGTTGAAGATGTCGGGAGCGGGCTTCTTGCGGGCGGCCTCGTCGCCCGCGGCGATCACGTCGAACGGCCGGTCGCCCGCGGGGAAGTTAACCGCGAGCAGGGTGTCGACGTTGGGGCGGCTCGTGGTGGTGGCAACCGCCAGCCGGACGCCGTCGGCCCGCGCCTCGCGCACGAGGCGCGCGACGCCCGGCCGGAGCGCCAGGGCGCCGTCGGCCACGAGGGCGCCGTAGATCCGGGTCTTGAGGCCGTGGATCTCGGGCATCCGGGCGCGCAGGGCCGCGTCATCCGCGTGGCGGGTCGCGACGTAGTGGGCCAGCCGCTCCTTGCCGCCCATCACCGCGAGAAGGTCGGCGTAGAGCTCCGGGTCCCAGTGCCAGGACAGGCCGAGATCGGCGAACGCGCGGTTGAACGCCCGCCGGTGCAGGTCCTCGGTCTCGGCGAGCGTGCCGTCGACGTCGAAGATCAGCGCCCTCAGCATGACAGCGTCGGACCGGTCACGGCCTCCGCGCCGGCCCGGATCGCGGCGATCCGTGCCGCGTAGGATGCGGGACCATCCTTGAACACCGCGCTGCCGGCCACGAACACGTTGGCGCCGGCCGACGCCGCCAGCCCGACCGTCCCGGGATCGATGCCGCCGTCGACCTCGATGTCGAGGAGCCGGCCGGCCGCCATCGCCCGCACCCGCGCCACGGTCTCCAGGGCGCTCTCCAGGAAGCCCTGGCCGCCGAAGCCGGGATTGACCGTCATCACCAGCACGAGGTCGGCGATGCCGAGCAGCGGCTCGATGAGGGCGGCCGGGGTGCCGGGGTTGAGGGCGACGCCCGCGCGCCTGCCCAGCGCCCGGATCGCCTGAAGCGAGCGGTGGACGTGCGGGCCGGCCTCGACGTGGACGGTGATGCCGTCGGCTCCCGCCTCGCTGAACGCGGCGAGGTACGGATCGGCCGGCGCGATCATCAGGTGCACGTCGAAGTACTTGGCGCTGTGCGGGCGCAGCGCCTTCACGACGGCGGGGCCGAAGGTGATGTTGGGGACGAAGTGCCCGTCCATCACGTCGAGGTGGACCCAGTCGGCCCCGGCCGCGTCCACCGCGCGGGTCTCCTCGCCCAGGCGCGCGAAGTCGGCCGAGAGGATCGAGGGAGCGATGATGGCCTTCGTCATGAGCGTCTCCCGTTGCGGGCGGACGGCGGATCGCGTGCTGGGGCCATGATGCATCCGGATCGCGGCCGCGGACAGCCCGAGGCGTCGATCAGGCCAGCCGCCGCCGGCGCTCGACCAGTTGCATGATGATCGGCGTGAGGATGAGCTGCATCGCCAAGTCGAGCTTGCCCCCGGGGATGACGATGGAGTTGGCCCGGCTCATGAAGCTGCCCTCGAGCATCGAGCGGAGATACGAGAAATCGATGCCCCTCGGGTCCTTGAAGCGGATCACCACCATCGATTCATCGGCGGTGGGAATCCAGCGGGCGATGAAGGGATTCGAGGTGTCCACGGTGGGCACCCGCTGGAAGTTGATGTCGGTCCACGAGAATTGCGGGCAGATCGTCTGCACGTAGTCCGGCATCCGCCGCAGGATCACGTCGGTGACCGCGTCGGTGGAGTAGCCGCGGAACGACCGGTCCCGATGCAGCTTCTGAATCCATTCGAGGTTGATCACCGGCACGACGCCGATCTTGAGGTCGGCGTAGCGGGCGATATCCACGGTCGCGTCGACGACGCAGCCGTGGAGGCCCTCGTAGAACAGCAGGTCCGAACCAGGCTGGAACTCTTCCCAGGGCGAGAAGCTGCCCTGCGGGATGCCGTAGCGTCCGGCGTCCTCGGCATCGTGCGCGTAGTGCCGGGTGCGGCCGGTGCCCGATTCGCCGTAGCTGCGAAACACCTCCTCCAGTTCCGGCAGGAGGTTGGCGCGGGGGGCGAAGTGCGAGAGCGTCGGCTCGGCCGCCATCATCGCGTGCATGGTCTCGCGGTCGAAGGCGTGGAAGCCGTCGCCCTCGATGTAGACGGCACTCACGTCCTCGCGCCGAAAAATCTGCTCGAAGGTGTTGCGCACCGAGGTCGTGCCCGCCCCCGACGAGCCTGTGACCGAGATGATGGGATGGCGGGCCGACATCGTCTACGGCGCGAAGAGGGTGGACCAGGCCGCCATCACGAGCGCATCAGCCCGCGCTGGCCGAACAGCGGCGAGCGGCCGGCGGCGTGGTTGCGCCCGTCGTAGTACGTGGCCACGCACGCCACCTCCTCGACCGAGCCGAACACCAGCGGCACGCGCTCGTGGATACCGGTGGCCGCGATGTCGAGGATGCGGCGCTCGCCGTCGGTGGCGCCGGCCCCCGCCTGTTCCATCAGCATGGCGATCGGCGCGGCCTCGTAGAGCAGGCGGAGCCGCCCCTGCGCGTAGCCCTTGCGGCCGTCGCCCGGATACAGGAACACGCCGCCGCGCATCAGCACGCGCTGCGCGTCGGCCACGAGCGAGCCGAGCCAGCGCATGTTGAAGTCCTTGTCGCGCGGCCCCTCGGCGCCGCGCAGGCAATCCTCGATGAAGGCCTTGACGGGCAAGTCCCAGTGTCGGGCGTTGGAGGCGTTGATCGCGTATTCGCGCGCCGCCTCCGGCACGTCGAGGGCTGCGTGCGTCAGGCGGAAGGCCCGCGCCTCGCGGTCCAGGACGTAGACCTGCGTGCCGTGCCCCAGCGTCAGCACCAGGGCGGTGGCCGGGCCGTAGGTGACGAAGCCAGCGGCAATCTGCGCCCTGCCGGGCGTGGTGAAGGAGGCGATCGGGTTGCCCTCCTCCCTGACGACGGGGCGGATGCCGAAGATGGTGCCGACCGCCATGTTGACGCCGATGTTCGACGAGCCGTCCAGCGGGTCGATCGCGACGGCGAGCGGCGCGCCGGGATCGAGGTCCATCACCCCTTCCGCCTCCTCGGAGGCCACCTCGGCCACCGGAGCGGTTCGCAGCGCTGCGGTGACGCGCTCGTGGGCGATCACGTCGAGCGCCTTCTGCACGTCGCCGTCGCTGTTGTGCGCGCCCGTCGCCGCGAGGTCGCCGCCGAGCGCCCCACGCCCGATGACCTCGCTGATGTCGGTGGCGGCCTCCGCGATCGCGGCGATCACGGCGGCGGTGTCCTTCAGGCCGGGCTCGGCAGCGACAGCTTCCGCGAGGCACGTATCGAGCCGAGATCCTGTCGCCATCCGCTTGCCCTCGTCGAAGTCCGCCGCGCCGACCGCGCGGAGTGTTGAAGCCCCCCGCAGCCTTTACCTGCCGCCGCGCCGGCATGATACCGCTGCCCGCGCTCCGATCGCCAGCGCACGGTGCAGGGCACGCAAGAAATCTAAAATATCTTGCGGCGTTCTATAAAAAAACTAAAATTGAGTCATGCGCAACCTGTCCCTCAAGCAACTCCAGGCGGTCGCCGCGGTCGCCCGGCTCGGCACCATGACCCGGGCCGCGCAGGAGCTCAACGTCACTTCGGCCGCCCTCTACGCCCGCATCCGCCAGTTGGAGGAGGAGGCGGGCCTGCTGCTGTTCGACCGCACCCCCACCGGCCTGAAGCCGACGGATGCGGGGCGCGAGATGCTGTGGGCGATCGACAGCATCAACACCGTGCTGGAGACCTGCGCCGACCGGCTGCGTACCCTCAAGGGCGGCGCGGGCGGGCGCGTGACGATCGGGGTCGTCTCCACCGCCAAGTATTTCGCGCCGCAGGTGATCGCGGGCTTCATCGGGCGGCATCCGGGCGTCGAGATCAACCTCTCGGTGCGCAACCGCGGCAACACCGTCGAGGCGCTGCGCAACTACGAGATCGACTTCGCGATCATGGGCCGTCCGCCGCGCGACTTCGCGATCGAGGCCGAGATCTTCGGCCCGCACCCGCTGGTGCTCATCGCCGCCCCGCACCATCCGCTTGCCGGGCGCCGGGGCCTCGCCAGGGCGGACGTCGCCGAGGAGGCTTTCCTCGTGCGCGAGGACGGATCGGGCACCCGCACGGTGTTCGAGGAGTTCATGAGCGGTATCATCATCAAGCGGGCCAAGCTCGAAATCGATTCCGGCTCGAACGAGACGATCAAGCAGGCGGTGATGGCAGGTCTCGGCATCGCGCTCCTGTCGGCCCACACGGTGGCGGCGGAGGTGGAGAGCGGGCGCCTCGTGCTGCTCGACGTCCAGGGCCTGCCGATCCGGCGCGACTGGTACGCCGTGCGGCGGGCCGACAAGGTGCTCGGACCCGCGGCCGCCGCCTTCTGGGACTACCTGATGCAGGACGGTGCCCGCTGGTTGCCCGGGGTGGACCTGGACCTGCCCGTCGCCGCTCCGGCTGACCGGGTCGCCGCCGGGGCCGAGCCGTGAGCGCGGGCGTTGTCATCGTCGGCGGCGGACAGGCGGGATTCCAGGTCGCCGCGTCGTTGCGGGAAGCCGGGTTCTCCGATCCCGTCACGCTGGTCGGTGACGAGCCGGGTCTGCCCTACCAGCGCCCCCCCCTGTCGAAGGCCTACCTCGCCGGCAAGACCGAGGCCGAGGGGCTCAGCCTCCGGCCGATGGCCTATTTCGCCGACCACCGCATCGCGCTCCGTGCGGGCGTGCGGGCCGTCGCGATCGACCGGGCGGCGCGGCGGGTGCGGCTCGGCGATGGTGCGACGCTGGCCTACGACCACCTCGTCCTCGCGACCGGCTCCCGGAACCGGCCTCTGCCGGTTCCCGGAGCCGACCTCGACGGGGTCTACCAGCTGCGCGGCCTGAGCGACGCCGACGCGCTGCGCACCGCGGTGGAGACCGCGCGGCGGATCGTCGTGGTGGGCGCCGGCTTCATCGGACTGGAATTCGCCGCCGTGGCTGCCGCCCGCGGCCTCGA
This sequence comes from uncultured Methylobacterium sp., assembly GCF_964242245.1. NCBI lineage: Bacteria > Pseudomonadati > Pseudomonadota > Alphaproteobacteria > Hyphomicrobiales > Methylobacteriaceae > Methylobacterium > uncultured Methylobacterium sp. The sequence goes on from NZ_CAXTBY010000059.1 coordinate 18,610, forward strand.
CGTGACGGTGATCGAGGCCGCCGACCGGCCGATGGCGCGGGCGGTCTCGGCCGAGATGGGCGCGTTCTTCCGTGGAGCCCACGAGGCGCTGGGTGTCCGCTTCGCCTGTGAGGCCGCAATCCTGTCGATTGAGGGCGCGGCAGGCCGGGCGGTTGGGGTGCACCTGTCGGACGGGCGCGACCTGCGGGCCGACCTCGTCGTGGTGGGGATCGGCGTCCTGCCGAACCAGGAACTGGCGGAGGAGGCCGGGCTTTCCGTGTCCGACGGAATCCACGTCGACACCAGCCTTGCGACGGACGATCCCGCCATCTCGGCCATCGGGGATTGTGCTCGGTTCCCGAGCCGCTTCGCGGACGGCCTGAGCCACGACGGCCGCGTGCGGATCGAATCGGTGCAGAACGCGATCGATCAGGGGCGGTGCGTGGCGGCCCGGCTGACCGGTCGAGCCGCGGCCTACGCCGCCGTGCCGTGGTTCTGGAGCGACCAGGGCCGCTACAAGCTGCAGATCGCGGGACTGGGCGGCCCCTCCGACGCCAGCGTGGTCCGAGGCGGCGGCGACGCGTTCTCGGTCTTCCGATATCGCGACCGCAGGCTCTGCGCCGTCGAATCGGTCAACCGCGCGGGGGACCACATGGTCGCTCGGCGCCTGCTCGGGAGCAGCGTGCCCCTCACGCCGGAACAGGCCGTAGACCCGGCCGTCGACCTCAGGGCGCTGGCGGCGGCGTAGTCCGTCGGCGATGCGCCGCGCGTTCGCGGCCGGCTGTTATCACACTTGGCCGCAGATGTTGGTCAGGAGATCAGGTCGAGCTTGGCAGCCTCCAGCCCGTCGCCGCGGATCGAGTCCGGCAGGGCCGAAAAATCCCGGTACCCGGCCTCCCGCGCCATGGCGTCGAGCGCGTTCTGCTCGTCGTCGGCCGAACCGGTCCACAGAACCGCGCCGCTCTTCGTCTGCCGGATCTGGAAGATGCTCATCGCTGGCCCGCGCGTTTGGGTTAATGAACTCTTAAACGTTCGCGAAGGATCGTGGTTGCAGGTATCCGACGCTCAAGCTCGGCTTCTTCGAACCGGCCGCGTCGACGTGTCGGGCGACGCGATGCTCCGGCGGCGGCTAGGATGCGGGTGACAGGTCTTCGCCATGAAATCGCCGGCCTACCTTGCGAGCCCCGTGCATCGGCGTTTCCCTGTCGGCAAGCGAGACCCCATCGTGCCCAGCCCCACCGTTCGCGCCCTCCGCTTGGCCGGCCTCGCGTGTCTCGTCCTCGGAGCGGTCCCGCCCGCGCGCGCGCTCGAGACGGCCTCGGTGCCCGAGCCTCAGGCGATCGCGCCCGCGATCAGCGTGGTGCCGGCGCTGACCCGCGAGATCGTCGAGCGCGCGGTGATCACCGGCACCCTGGTGCCCCGCGACGAGATCCTGGTCTCGCCCGAGATCGAGGGGTTCCGCATCACCGAACTCCTGGCGGAGGAGGGCGACCGCGTCGCCGCGGGCCAAGTGCTCGCCAGGCTCTCCACCGAGATGATCGCGACGCAGGAGGCCTCGAACGTCGCGGCGATCGCCCGCGCCCAGGCCGCGATCGTCCAGGCGCGGAGCCAGATCGTTCAGGCGGAGGCCGCCCAGACCGAGGCGCGCCTGTCGCTGGAGCGCGCCCAGGCGCTGATCCGCACCGGGAACGCCACTCCTGCCATCCTGGAACAGCGCGTCTCGACGGCGCAGAGCGCGGACGGCAAGCTCGACGCCGCCCGCGGCGGGCTCCAGGCCTCGGAGGCCGACCTCGCCACGGCGCGGGCGGCCGGCACCGAGATCGCCCTGCGGCGCGCCCGCACCGCGATCCGCGCGCCGGAGGCCGGCATCGTCAACCGCCGCACCGCCCGCGTCGGCGGCATGGCGAGCGGCGTCGGCGAGCCGCTGTTCCGCCTGATCGCGCGCGGCGAGATCGAGCTGGAGGGCGAGGTGCCCGAGGGCTCGCTGCCGCGCCTCAAGGTCGGCGATCCCGCCCGGCTCGATCTCGACGACGGCCGCACCCTCGCGGGCAAGGTCCGCCGCGTCTACCCGGAGGTCGATCGGACGACGCGACTCGGCAAGGTCCGCATCGCGCTGGGCGACGACCCGTCCCTGCGCATCGGCGCCTTCGCCCGCGGCACCGTCGAGGTGGCACAGCGCACGGGCGTGTCCGTGCCGGTGTCGAGCCTCCTGTTCGCGGCCGACGGCAGCGCCGGCGTCCTCGTGGTCAAGGATGGCCGCGTCGAGGCGCGCACGGTCATGCCCGGCCTCTCGGCCGAGGGCTTCTCCGAGGTCCGCAGCGGGGTGTCAGCCGGCGAGACGGTCGTCGCCCGCGCCGGCAGCTTCCTGCGGGACGGCGACCGGGTCCGTGCCGTGCCGTCCGGGGGCGCGAAGCCCCTGGCCGCGGCCGATGCCCTCTGAGCGAGCGAGCACATGCGCCTCAACGTCTCCGCCTGGGCAATCCGCAAGCCGCTGCCGTCGATCGTGCTGTTCCTGGTGCTGATGCTGCTCGGGCTCGTCAGCTTCCGCTCCCTGCCGATCACCAAGTTCCCCAACATCGACATCCCGATCGTCTCGGTGACGATCACGCAGGCCGGCGCCGCGCCGTCCGAACTTCAGACCCAGGTCACGAAGTGGGTCGAGGACTCGGTGGCGGGCGTGAAGGGGGTGAAGCACATCCTCTCGACCATCACCGAGGGCTCCTCGGTGACGACGATCGAGTTCCGGCTGGAGGTGAACACGGACCGGGCCGTCAACGACGTCAAGGACGCGGTCTCGAAGATCCGCATCAACCTGCCCCGCACCATCGACGAGCCGATCGTCAACCGCGTCGAGATCGCCGGCCTGCCGATCATGGTCTACGGCGCGTCCGCGCCCGCGATGACGCCGGAGGACCTGTCGTGGTTCGTCGACGACGTGGTGGCGCGCCGGCTTCAGAGCGTGAAGGGCGTCGGCGGCGTCGAGCGCCTGGGGGGCGTCGCCCGCGAGGTCCGCGTGACCCTGAAGCCCGACCGGCTGCTGGCGCTCGGCATCACCGCGGCCGACGTGAACCGGCAGCTCCGCCTCACCTCGGCCGATATGGCAGGCGGGCGCGGCGAGATCGGCGGCCAGGAGCAGTCGATCCGGACGCTCGCGGCCTCGGACACCCTCGACACGTTGGGCGCCACCTCGATCGTCGTTCCCGGCAACCGCAAGGTGCGGCTGGACGAGCTCGCGACGCTGACCGATGCCTCCGAGGAGGCCCGCACCTTCGCCCGCTTCAACGGCGAGCCGGTGGTCGCCTTCGCGATCTCGCGCTCGGCCGGCGCCAGCGACGCCGAGGTCTCGGCCGGCGTGGCGAACAAGATCGCGGCCTTGCACGCGGCCAATCCGGGCGTGCGCTTCGACCTGATCGACACGTCCGTCACCAACACCGTCGGCAACTACCACTCGGCGATGATGGGACTGCTGGAGGGCTCGGCGCTCGCGGTGATCGTCGTGCTGCTGTTCCTGCGGGACTGGCGCGCAACGCTGATCGCGGCGATCGCCCTGCCGCTCTCGGTGCTGCCGACCTTCTGGGTGATGAGCACCCTCGGCTTCTCGCTGAACGCCGTGAGCCTGCTCGCGATCACGCTGGTGACCGGCATCCTCGTCGACGACGCCATCGTCGAGATCGAGAACATCGTCCGCCACATGCGGATGGGCAAGACGCCCTACCGCGCGGCCCTGGAGGCCGCCGACGAGATCGGGCTCGCCGTCATCGCGATCACCGCGACGATCATCGCGATCTTCGCCCCCGTCTCGTTCATGGGCGGCATTGCCGGGCAGTACTTCAAGCAGTTCGGTCTGACGATCGCCGCGGCCGTGTTCATGTCGCTCCTGGTCGCGCGCCTGATCACGCCGCTGCTCGCCGCCTACTTCCTGCGCGACCACGGGCCCGACCACGCCCGCGACGGCGTCGTGATGCGCGGCTACACCCGCCTCGTGGCGTGGTCGGTGCGGCACAAGTTCGTGACGCTGGTCGCGGGGCTCGCGTGCTTTGCCGCCTCGATCATGTCGACGGGACTTCTCCCGGCGGGCTTCCTCCCGGCCGAGGACGCGGCCCGCACCCTGTTCGTGGTCGAGCTGCCGCCGGGCGCCAAGCTCTCCGAGACCTCCCGCGTCACCGACGGGCTGGTGGAGAAGATCAGGGGCCTGCCCGAGGTGCGCAGCGTCTTCGTCGACGGCGGCCGCCAGTTGCCGGGCAAGAAGGAGGTCAGGCTGGCCAGCCTCACCATCAACCTGACGCCGAAGAACACCCGCCACCGCACGCAGAAGGAGGTCGACGTCGCGGTCGGCGCGATCCTGCGCCAGGAGCCCGATATCCGGTTCTGGGTCCTGCGCGAGGGCGGTCAGCGCGACCTCGCGCTGATCATCGCGGGCCCGGACAAGGCGGTGGTCGCCGAGGTGTCGCAGCGCCTCCAGCGCGAGGCGGCGGGGGTCGCCCACCTCGTCAACGTCATCTCGACGGCGCCGCTGGACCGCACCGAGATCCGCATCCGCCCCAAGGCCGGGGTCGCGGCCGATCTCGGCGTCTCCACCGACCTCATCGCCGAGACGGTCCGCGTCGGCACCATCGGCGACATCGGCGCCAACCTCGCCAAGTTCAACGCCGTCGACCGGCAGGTGCCGATCCGGGTTCAGCTCCCCGAGCGCCTGCGCGGCAACTTGAGCCAGTTGGAGACCCTGAAGGTGCCGGTGAAGGGGGGGGCGGCGGTGCCGCTCTCGACGGTGGCCGACATCAGCCTCGGCCAGGGGCCCACCGCGATCGACCGCTACGACCGCGCGGTGCGCGTGGCGCTGGAAGGCGACATGCAGGGCTCGGACGCGCTGGGCTCGCTCATCGATCAGGTGATGAACCTTCCCACCGCCAAGAGCCTGCCGCCCGGCGTGACCATCAGCCAGACCGGGGACGCCGAGGTGATGGGCGAGGTGTTCTCCGGCTTCGCGCTCGCCATGGGCGCCGGCCTGATGATGGTGTTCGGCGTGCTGATCCTGCTGTTCGGCAACTTCCTTCAGCCGATGACGATCCTGTTCTCGCTGCC
>NZ_CAXTBY010000060.1:0-6951 GCF_964242245.1 uncultured Methylobacterium sp.
CCAGACACGAACGATCATCAAGTCCGAATTTTGATCGACGGCGAGGATGTTACTGCGCACCGTCGATGACGGTATGGATCTCGATCGACCAGAGTTTTCCCCAGCAAAATCTCCTCCGGATTGCGGCTGTATAATTATTGCGCGTTGCTATCGTGGCATCGTCGGATGTGGTGACTTCGTGTCCGACGTAAACATCGGAGTATCGATTACGGAATAGGCCGGAGATCGCGGTAAATTCCTTTTTTCAAACATGATTTATAAAAAACAATCTATGAAGCAATGTAAGATCATAGCTGGGAAGATGTGAATTGGCGTGCCCAACGAGGGACTTCAGAACTTCTTGCAAGAATGACGATTGAGAATGGGCGCGTTTTTCAATGGACGCGTGCACGACATCGATCGGGCAAGACCACAATATATTTTAGAGATCAGGTTGGTTAAACCCTCGTCGATATCTCCTGGGATGACAAGGACCCGGTTACTGTAGTATTGGCTGCCCGCGCTTTTCGACGAGGCCGCGTCGTGATCCCGATGGGCCGCTGCGAGGACGACATGGGTCGCTCGTACCAGCGTGAGCCTGTCGTCAGTCCCGACTGCCGTGCAGAGGATCCTGCCGCGTCCGTCAGGATTGAATACCAAGTAAGGGATCGAGCGGCGCCCGCCTTTTGCTTCGTCCGCATAGGCCGGAGCCGCATCGCGTGCAGGCCGGAACGGCTCGAAGTCGACGGCAGCGGCAACCTGATCCTTAAGCCGTCGGTAACGCCGATCGTTGAGACTAGCACAAGAGGCGGGTGCGGCCGCAAGTCCGCAATCAACGTTTGATCCGGAATCGATCTACTATGTCACCGCAAACACATCCCAGTGATCCGGAAAGTTGGCTGGCCATCTTCGATGCATTGAACAACATTCCGCATGGCTTTTGCGTCTACGACGCGCAGGACCGGCTCTTGTTCGTGAATGAGGGCTTCACCCGCATCTATCGTCAGCCCGTGTCCTCCCTTCCTTCTGGCACGCACTTCCTGGAGGTTCTCACGAAAAGCGTTGCCCTCGGCAACTACAGCGGCCGAACGCCGGACGAGATTTGGCGCGATCGTAAAGCTTTCATCGATCGGCGAGAGCCCGGGATCTTTCTCCAAGCGCTCGGCGACGGGCGGTTAATTGCCATCACGCACCAGCCCCTTGCGAATGAAGGATGGGCTGCCGTCTACGAGGACGTCACCGAACGGCGGCGGCAGGAAACGCACCTCCAGTTCATGGCCCACCACGACGCCCTGACGCGCCTGCCCAATCGCCTGTTCTTCGACGCGACGCTGCGCGCCAAGTTGGGGGACCTCAGCGAGGGTCGCACGCTCGCGCTCCTGTGCCTGGATCTCGACGGCTTCAAGGCCGTGAACGACCGTCTTGGTCATGCCTCAGGCGATGCCCTTCTGTGCCAGGTCGCCGAGCGTCTTCGCTCCACCCTGAAGGAAAGTGGCATGCCGGCTCGGCTCGGGGGCGACGAGTTCGCGGTGATCCTGCCCGACACCACGCAGGCCATCGCACGGGGCATCGCCGAGCGTCTGGAGGAAAGTTTGTCAAGGCATTACGTGCTCGGCAGTGCTTCGGTGGCCGACGTCGGCGCCAGCATCGGACTGGCTGTCGCACCGCTGCACGCGCGCTACGCCGATGCGCTGCTCGCCGCCGCCGACGAGGATCTCTATCGGGTGAAGCGCTTACGCCGCGACCATGCGCGCGCTTCCCTCGCTTGCAGCGCGTGAGCTGTCGCCGAGGTTTGACGTGCACCGGAAGGGCGATGGGATGCACCTGCCCGGCTCGCCCGACGTCCGGAAACCGGCGATCCGGATCGTGCGAGAGACGTAGCGCTCCGGCCGCTTCGGGGTCCGTAGGCGAGCAGCACGGCGCGTTCGGCCTCTTCGATCTCGATCGCGATGTCGTCGGTCGCCCACACATGCGCGATCCGCGGAGTCATCACAACGGCGCCTTCGCCGAGGCTTGATTTTTGCTCGCCGATCGCACTCAAGGGAAGGCATGAGTCAGCCCGTCGCCGAGCCCCAGATCGCAGCCATCCGCCACGACTGGAGCGTGGCGGAGATCCGCGCGATCTACGACCTGCCGCTGCTCGACCTCGTGTTCCGGGCCGCCACCGTGCACCGCGTCCACAACGACCCGGCCGACATCCAGCGCGCCTCTCTCCTGTCGATCAAGACCGGCGGCTGCCCCGAGGATTGCGCCTACTGTCCGCAATCGGCCCAACACAAGGGCACCGGCATGGCCCGCGAGCGGCTGATGCCGGTCGACACCGTGTTGAAGGAGGCCGCCGCCGCCAGGGCCGCGGGGGCTCACCGGTTCTGCATGGGCGCGGCGTGGCGCCAGCCCAAGGACGGGCCGGAGTTCGATGCCGTGCTCGCGATGGTGCGCGGCGTGCGCGGGATGGGGATGGAGGCCTGCGTGACGCTGGGCATGCTCACGCCCTCCCAGGCCGGGCGGCTGGCCGAGGCCGGGCTGACCTCGTACAACCACAACCTCGACACCGGGCCGGACTTCTACGGCGACATCATCTCGACGCGGACCTACGCCGACCGGCTGCAAACGCTGGAGACCGTGCGCGCGGCCGGCATCGGGGTCTGCTGCGGCGGCATCGTCGGCATGGGCGAGGGCGTGAGCGACCGCGCCGCCATGCTGCAGGTGCTCGCCAACCACGCGCCGCACCCCGAGAGCGTGCCGATCAACGCCCTCGTCGCCGTCGCGGGGACGCCGCTCGCCCACCGTCCGGCGGTCGATCCCCTCGACCTCGTGCGGATGTGCGCCGCCGCCCGCATCGTGATGCCGCGTGCCCGCGTGCGCCTCAGCGCCGGGCGCAAGGGCCTGAGCCGCGAGGCGCAGATCCTCTGCTTCCTCGCCGGCGCCAACTCGATCTTCTACGGCGAGCGGCTGCTGACCACGGCCAACGCCGAGACCGATGCGGATGCCGAACTCCTGCGCGACATCGGCATCGCCGTGGCGATCCCGGCGCTGGCCGCCGCCGAGTAGCGCTCAAGCCTTCCTGGCCGCACCCTGCCGGCGCGCGAATCGCCGCCGCAGCGCGATCGACAGCAGGGCAAAGGCCGCCAGCCCCGCGAGGCCGCCGACCATCCGCGGCGTGACGAGCGCCCGCAGGGTCAGGGCGTTGGCGCAGTCGAGCCCGCCGGCGGCAAGACACGCGGCCTTCGCCTCCGCGTGCGCGGCGACGACGTCCTCGATGCCGGCGCCGGTGGCCGCGTAGACGAGGGCGCCGGGCAGGAGCCCGCAGCCGGTGGCGAGGACGAAGGTGCGCAGGCCGACGCCGAAGGCCGCCGGCCCGAGGTTCGTCATCCAGAACGGGAACAGCGGCAGCAGGCGCAGGAACAGGATGTAGCCGAAGGCGTCGCGCCGGAAGCCCTCGGCCAGCGCGCCGAGCCGCGGCCCGGCCACGCGCCGCAGCAGGTCCGAGGCGGGGCCGCGCCCGATCGCGAACACGATTCCCGCCCCCGTGGTGGCGGCGCAGACGGCGACCAGGGCTCCGGGCAGGATGCCGAACAGGAAGCCGCAGACCATGGTGAGGATCAGGGTCGCGGGCACCGAGACCACCACGGCGCCGACGTAGATCAGGTAGGCGAGCCCCAGCGCGCGCGGATGGTCCGCCTCCACGATCGCGCGCAGCCACAGGCGCGAGGCCAGCAGCCGGTCGAGGCTGAGCAGGTGCGCCGCGCCGGAGACGAGAACCGTGAGCGACAGCCCAACCAGGAGCGCGAGCGGCAACCAGCGCCGGGCGCTTCGCAGCCATGCCCTTGCGGGCTCGGGGCCTTGCGCGGGGGGCAGCGTCAGGCCGGCTTGCGCATCCGCAGGATCTTGAAGAACCCGCCGGGGAAGGTCGGGGCGACGCCGCCGAACTCGACGCCGTTGCGCCGGGCCCAGCCCTCGATCCGGGCCGCCTTGAAGTCGGACGACCAGCCGATCCGGGTGCAGAGCGGCGCGACGATCTCCTCCACGCGGGCGACCGGCCCCTCGGCCTGGCCGAAATGGTTGGCGAGCACGATCCCGCCCCCCGGGCGCACGACGCGCAGGAACTCCGACAGCGCGGCCTCGGGGTCCGGCACCAGGGTGATCAGGAACTGCGCCACCACCGCGTCGAACGACGCGTCGGCGTAGCCGAGGCGGCAGACATCCATCACCTGGAGGCCCTTCACGTGGCTCAAGCCCCGGCGCTGCACCTTGCGGCGGGCGCGCCTCAGCATGTCCTCGGACAGGTCCACGCCGCAGACGAAGCTGCCGCGCGGGTAGTAGCCGAGCGATAGCCCGGTGCCGACCCCGGCTTCGAGGATGCGCGGACCGCAGGCGGCGGCGGCCTCCACCGCCGCGCGGGCGGCGGGCTCCGTCAGCTTGTCGTAGACCACGTCGTAGACCGGGGCCCAGCGGGCGTAGGCCTTGCGCATCAGGGCGGTGCTCGGCCCGGCCGCCTGCGGCTCGCTCAACATGGTCGTCTCTGCCTTCGAGGGGTCGGATCAGGCGGCCTGCGCCGCCGCGGCGGCGATGCGCCGGATGGTGCCGCCGCCGAGCACCTGCGCGCGCGGGCCGTCGTCGGCGTAGATGGCGCAGGCCTGCCCCGGCGAGACCCCGTCCTCAGGCGCCGCCAGCACCACCTCGGCGGTCGCGGTCGCGGGATCGTAGTCGAGCCGGGCGAGCCGCGGCTCGCGGGTGGAGCGCACGCGCACGGAGACCTGACGGTCGGCGACGGGAGCGGTGCCGCCGAGCCAGTTCACGTCGGTGAGGCGGATGCGGTGGGTGGCGAGCGCCGCCCGCGGCCCGACCACGACGCGGGCTGTCTCCGGCTCCAGGCGCACGACGTAGAGCGGCTCGGGCGAGGCCACGCGCAGGCCGCGGCGCTGGCCGACGGTGTAGTGGATGATGCCGGCGTGCCGCCCCAGCGCCCGGCCAGCGAGGTCGACGATCTCGCCGGGCCGCGCGGCGTCCGGCCGCAGCCGCGCGATCACGTCGGCGTAGCGGCCCTGCGGCACGAAGCAGATGTCCTGGCTGTCGGGCTTCTCCGACACGGCGAGGCCGAAATCGCGGGCCAAGCGCCGGGTCTCGTCCTTGGGCAACTCGCCCAGGGGAAACCGCAGGAAATCGAGCTGCGCTGCCGTCGTGGCGTAGAGGAAGTAGCTCTGGTCGCGGGCCGGATCGAGGGCGCGGTAGAGCCCCCGCCGGCCGGGTTCGCCGGGCAGCGGCCGGCTCGCGACGTAGTGGCCGGTGGCGAGGCAGTCGGCGTCGAGGTCGCGGGCGGTGGCGAGCAGGTCGCGGAACTTGATCGCGCGGTTGCACTCGACGCAGGGAATCGGCGTCTCTCCGGCGAGGTAGCTCTCGGCGAACCGGTCTATCACCGCGTCGCGAAAACGGTCCTCGTAGTCGAGGACGTAGTGCGGGATGCCGAGGCGCTCGGCGACGCTGCGGGCGTCGTGGATGTCCTGTCCGGCGCAGCAGGCGCCCTTCCGATGGGTGGCCGCGCCGTGGTCGTAGAGCTGGAGGGTGATGCCGACGACGTCGTAGCCCTGATGCTTCAGGAGGCCCGCCACCACCGAGGAATCGACGCCGCCGGACATGGCGACGACGACGCGCGTCTCGTGGGGAGCCTTGGGAATGTCGAGGGCGTTCATCTGGCCGGGTCCGGCGGCATCGTCTGTCGTCGAGGGATCAGCCGCACGGTCCCGTCTATAGAGGGTGTCGATGCGCGTTTCCAGGGCGCGTCATCCCCGCGCCCGTCCCGCCAGCCCGGCAAATCCGACCGGGCATCTCCTGCCGGGATGCCGGCAGCCTCGGCCCGCCCGCCCCGGCGCCGACATGATCCTGGAAAGATTATCGTGTTCGGGCAAGGGCTTGCATAATTTCAGGTTCTGGCCTCCGGCTTGCTGATCGAGTGGGACAGGAGCGATGCATGGCGGTCGGTACGGCGGATTTGACGGATGCGGCATCGCGGTCTTCGGGCCGCTCGACCGTGCGCGGCGCGCGTTCCGCCGATGCCGGAACGGCGCACGCGGGCTTCGATCGCAACCTGACCGCGGTGACCCAGGCTATCGATGCGGCGCGCCCGCCCGCCGGAGGCGTCGCACCGAGCGGCGACGCGGCGGCTGCGGCGCTGAGCGAGGCGGGTGATGCCAAGCGCGCGCTGACCTTTGCAGGGCGCGACGCCGCGACGACCTCCGGGACCCCGGGAGCGCTCGCGAAGGGCACCGGCGGACCGACGCAGGTGACGGCTCGGGCACGTTCCTTCACGCCTGCGGCGATGCAGGCCTCCCTGACAGGCACCGGGCGATGGCTCGACCTCCGATCGACGCCGGGCGGGGCGACGAAATCCGAGGGCACGGCGGCGTCCGCATCCGCTGATGCGACGAAGGTCGACGACGCATCGGCGACGAAGGCTGATCGGGAGCCGGTAACGAAGGGCCTCGGCGAAGCGGCGCCCACGGCAAGCACCGCCAGCGTCCCTGCGGTCGCCGCACCTGCATCGCAAGGTCCGATCGCGGCGGATGCTGCGCCCGGCCCGATCCGGTCCGGAAGCCTATCGCCGACCCGGTCCGTCGACACGGTGCGTGCGAAGCCGGGCGCCCGCTTCCAATCCACAGACGGCTCAGCCGAGACGACGGGCGAAACCACGACGCGTGCCGATGGGTCTGCGGAAGCCACACCGGATGTCGGCAGAATCGCCGATCCGGCGGAAACCTCAGATCCGAAGGCCGATCCGGCATCCGCGACGCCGGACTTTGACGAAGGGGCGCCTGCAACAAGCCTCGCGAACATCCTCGGGGTCGCGGCACCTGCGCCGCAAGGTCCGGTCGCGGCAGGTGCCGTGCCCGACCTGATCCCGTCCGAAAGCACGGTGCCGATGCCGTCCGTCGATGCGGCGCGTGCGCGGCCGAACGCCCGCGTCCAAGCCGTCGC
>NZ_CAXTBY010000060.1:7051-23406 GCF_964242245.1 uncultured Methylobacterium sp.
AGGAGCGCCGACACCTCCGATCCGGTACGGCCCGATCGGGCGGACCTCACGGCACCGTCGCCCATCACCCTCGACGTCGCGCCATTCGTGCCTTCGGCGGCGGCGGGTGACGGTACCGGCCCGGCCGGGGCCGCGGGCAAGCCGCCGACGCCGGCCGTGGCGGCGGTGCGAACGGAACCGGGCGTCCCTGTCAGGAGCATCGCCGGGCGGCTCGGCGCGCGCGCCGAGACCGCCACGGATATCGACGCGACTGCCGACACCGCGAAGAACTCCGACGACCCCACGGCACCGATCGACGCGGTTCCGGCTCCTCCGCCGCCGGACGCCGCGGCCAAGCCGACGCTGCCGGCTTCCGGCACGAGCGGCGCGAGCGCCGTCCCGGAGCGGGCCGCCGCGCAGGCCTACGCCGCCGTACCCCTCGGGCAGGTGCCGATGACGATCGGCCTGCGCTCGCTCGCCGGATCGAGCCGGTTCGAGATCCGCCTCGATCCGGCCGAGCTCGGTCGGATCGACGTGAGGCTCGACATCGACAAGGAGCGCGGGAGCGTGACGACCCACCTCGTGGTCGAGCGCATCGACACCCTGGCGATGCTGCAGCGCGACGCCGGCAGCCTTCAGCAGGCGCTGTCGCAGGCCGGGCTCGACCCATCCGAGGGCGGCATCAACCTGTCGCTGCGCGGCGACGGCGGCGGGGGCGGCCAGGGCGGGCAGCGCGATGCGCCGCCCGACCGCGGCATTGCCCTGCCGAGCCTCGCTGCCGGGGACCCGGCCGCCGAGGCCGGTTCCCTGCACCTTCTACGCGGCCTCGGCGGCCTCGACATTTGGATCTGAGGAGACACCACCATGACATCGGGCATTGCCAGCCTGTCGAGCCTCGCCTCCACGTCGCAGACGAGCGCGTCCGGATCGTCGACCGAGATCGCGGGCAACTTCACCCAGTTCCTGACGCTGCTGACGACGCAGCTCAAGAACCAGAACCCGCTCGACCCGATGGACACCAACCAGTTCACCCAGCAACTGGTGCAGTTCGCGCAGGTCGAGCAGCAGTTGAAGGGCAACGACCGCCTCGACAGCATCCTGGCGAGCAGCAAGGCGGCGAGTTCGGCCTCGGCGACGAGCTACATCGGCAAGACGGTGACCACGGACGGCACCACCGCCGACCTGAAGGACGGCTCGGCGACCTGGAACCTCACGCCGGCCCGCGCGGCCACCAAGGCGGTGGTGACGATCTCGGACGCCAAGGGCAACATCGTCGGCACGCAGACCACCTCGCTGGCCGCCGGCAGCCAGACCTTCACGTGGAACGGGAAGAACTCCTCCGGCCTCGCCTCGGCCGAGGGCACCTACGCGATCAAGGTCTCGGCGACCGACGCCACCGGCGCGAGCGTCGCCGTCGCCACCGCGACCAGCGGCACCGTGGACGAGGTCGACCTCAGCGGGACGAGCCCGGTGCTGATCATCGGCAGCGCGCGGGTGCCCCTGTCGAGCGTCACCACCATCGGGTTGTCCACAACCTCGGGGTGACGAATCACATCCGAACGAGTGGCTTCAACATGTTTTAAGTCCGCGCAAGTACCTTCGCAGCTCGACAGGTCAGTCGATTTGTAGAGCGTATCATGACCGAACCGCACCGCCCGAGAGTGAAGTACGTGATCGGGCCCGACGGAAGCCCCCTGACGATCGCCGATCTGCCGCCGACGAGCACCCGCCGCTGGGTGATCCGCCGGAAGGCCGAAGTGGTGGCCGCCGTCCGCGGCGGCCTCCTCAGCCTCGAGGAGGCCTGCCAGCGCTACACCCTCACCACCGAGGAATTCCTGAGCTGGCAGTTCTCGATCGACCAGCACGGCCTTGCCGGCCTGCGCACCACGCGCATCCAGCATTACCGTCACTGAATGCCGTGGGATCGATCCCGGCGCGGTGCGCTCCGCACGGGCGCCGCGGAACTTCGCCAAGCCGTATCCGCTGCCATGCGGGTGCGGCTTCGCTGCTACGGGCCGGACGGTCGGCCGGGACGCCCGCCTGCGTTAACCGCGCGCTAACCACGAAGCCGGCAAGTTTTGCCGGGCGGCCTCGTGTTCGACGCCGCCCTGGGTGGGCGCGTACAAACCGTGAAGCCGGTTCTCGATCTCGTCACGAAGCTTGGACCCGCTCGGCTCGCTGCCATGGCGGCGGTGACGCTGACGCTGATCGGCTTCTTCGCCTTTGTCATCCTGCGCGTCTCCCGCCCCGACATGGGCGTGCTGTTCGCCGACCTGTCGATGTCGGACTCGGCCGCCGTGATCCGCGACCTCGACGCCCGCGGTCTGCGCTACGAGACCCGGGGCGATGCCGGCCAGACGATCATGGCCCCGCGCGCCGACTTGGCCCGCCTGCGCATGGACTTGGCCGGCAAGGGCCTGCCCACCCAGGCCGGCGTCGGCTACGAGATCTTCGACAAGGGCGACGCCTTCTCGTCGACCAACTTCGTCCAGAACGTGAACCACCTGCGGGCGCTGGAAGGCGAGCTCGCCCGCTCGATCCGGGCCATCGGCCGGGTCCAGGCGGCCCGCGTCCACCTCGTGCTGCCGGAGCGCCGCCTGTTCGAGCGCGACCGCGAGAGCCCCAGCGCCGCGATCGTCCTCAAGCTGATGGGCGACCTCGACATGAGCCAAGTCCGCGCGATCCGCCACCTCGCGGCCTCCGCCGTCGAGGGCCTGAAGCCCGAGCGCGTCTCGATCGTCGACGAGCGCGGACGGCTGCTGGCCGACGGCGCGCGCGGGGCCGAGGCGGAGGGCGGCGGGTTCGAGGAGAAGCAGACCGGCCTGGAGCGCCGCCTGCGCGCGCAGATCGAGGAGATCGTCGCAGGCATCGTCGGCGCGGGGCGCGCCCGGATTCAGGTCTCGGCCGAGCTCGACCTGAACCGCGTCGAGAGCCGCTCGGAGACCTTCGACCCGGAGAGCCGGGTCGTTCGCTCCAGCCAGACCCGCACCGAAGCCTCGCTCACCGCCGGCGCCGAGGGCGCGGTCACCGTCGGCAACGAACTGCCCGGCGCCAACCAGGACAAGCCGGCGGCGTCGAAGGATTCCTCGAACAAGAACGAGGAGACGACGAACTACGAGATCTCCCGCGTCACCAAGACCGAGGTGGTCGAGGGCGGGCGCGTCAAGCGCCTCTCGGTGGCGGTGCTGGTCGATGGGGCCTACGCGCCGGGCCCGGACGGCAGGAGCGTCTACCAGCCCCGGCCGGCGGCCGAGATCGAGCGGATCGCGGCGCTGGTGCGCAGCACCGTCGGCTTCGACAAGGCGCGCGGCGACCAGGTCGAGGTGGTCAACCTGCGCTTCGCCGAGGCGCCGGCGAGCCCCGACTTCGTGGAGCCGTCCCTGGTGCAGTCGCTGCTGAGCCCGACCAAGGAGGACGTGCTGCGCATGGTCGAGCTCGGCGTGCTGGCGCTGCTGACGCTGATCGTCCTGCTCGCCGTCGTACGCCCGCTCCTGCGCCGGGTCCTCGCCTCCGATCCGGCCGCCGCGATGCTGCCGGCGCCCGAGGCGGCCGCCATCGACGCGACCGGCGGCGCGCTGCCGATGCCGCGCGAGAGCCAGACCGCCAAGCTCATGGAGTTCGCCAAGATCAACGGGCAGATCCAGGCGGAGACGGTGCAGCGCGTCGTCGACATGGTCCGCGCCAGCCCCTCCGAGACCGTGGAGGTGCTGCGCAACTGGATCCAGGAAACGACCTGAGCGCGAGGCCGGCCGCCGCGGGCGGAACGGCGGCCAACCTGAGAGGATAGGGGAACGATGGCGGCGGGCGCGGGCGTTGAGCAGGCTTTGCAGGGGATCGGCGGTTCGGCGTTCGCGTCGATGCCGGGACCTCAGCGCGCCGCCGCCCTGCTGCTGCTGCTCGGCGAGGCCGAGGGCGCGCCGATCTGGCAGCTCCTCGAGGAGGACGAGGTCAAGAAGGTCTCGCACGCCATGGTCCAGCTCGGCTCCCTGGAGGCGGAGACCATCGAGAAGCTGATCATCGATTTCGTCTCGCGGCTCTCGTCCGGCGGGGGCATCACCTCGAACTTCGAGCGGACCGAGTCGCTGCTCCTGAAGATCTTCCCCTCCGAGCAGGTCTCGATGATCATGGCCGAGATCAAGGGCGCCTCCGGCAAGCGGGTCTGGGCGAGCATCGCCCAGGTCGATCCGGAGATCCTGGCCTCGTTCCTGCGCAACGAGTACCCGCAGACGGTGGCCGTCGTGCTCTCCAAGGTGCGCTCGGACTACGCGGCCAAGGTTCTCACGCTGCTGCCCGAGGATTTCGCCATCGACGTGCTCAACCGCATGCTGCGGATGGAGACGGTGCAGAAGGAGGCGCTGCGCCACATCGAGGAGACGCTGCGCGTCGAGTTCGTCGCCACCATTGCGCAGACCACCCGCCGCGACGCGCACGAGATGATGGCCGACGTGTTCAACGCCTTCGACCGGCAGACGGAGGGACGCTTCCTGGCCGCCCTCGACCAAGCCAACCGCGGCTCGGCCAAGCGCATCCGCGAGCTGATGTTCACCTTCGAGGATCTCCTCAAGCTCGACCCGGGCAGCGTCCAGACCCTGATGCGCAAGGTCGACAACGAGACCCTGTGCCGGGCGCTGAAGGGGGCCGACGAGCGCGTCCGCGGCTTCTTCATGAAGCAGATGTCGACGCGCGCGGCCAAGAACCTCACCGACGAGATGGGCTCGATCGGCCCGATCCGCCTGAAGGAGGTGGACGAGGCCCAGACCAAGATGACCGAGATCGCCAAGGATCTCGCCGAGAAGGGCGAGATCATGATCGCCAAGAACAGCGCCGAGGAGGAGCTGGTCTATTGAACGCCTTCAAGACCACGACGCCGTTCCTGTTCGAGACCGACTTCCGCCGGCCGCAGCCGAGCCGGGAGAGCGTGCGCGCGGCTGAAGCCGCCGATCACGCGGCCGTGCTCGCCCATGCCCGCGGGGTGCAGGAGGGCCGCGCCCAGGCGGAGGCGCAGGTCCAGGGGCGCCTGTCCGACGCGATGACGCGCCTCGCGCTGGCCGCCGCGGGCCTGCTCGCCCAGGCCGACGCGCGCGACGCCGAGCGCGAGGCCCAGGCCGTCGCGGTCGCGGTGATGCTCGCCCGCCGGATCGCCGGGGAGGCCCTCGACGCGCGCCCGCTCGCCGCGATCGGCGAGGCGGCGCGCACCGCCCTCCAGCACCTGCGCGGCGTGCCCCACCTCGTGGTCCGCGTCCACGACGCCCTCGTCGAGGAGGCGGAGGGCCTGATGAAGCGGCTCGCCCGCGAGCGCGGCTACGAAGGCCGGCTCGTCGTCCTCGGCGACCCCGACATGGCGCCGGGCGATGCCCGCATCGAGTGGGCCGACGGCGGCATCGTGCGCGAGCGCGCCCGCATCGAGGCGGCGATCCTCGACGCCCTCGGCGGCGACGCGCTCGACCCCCCCTGAACGAGATCGAACCCCATGTCCGACGATTTCAGCCTGCCCCAGCTCGGCGACCACGATCCGGCCTTCGTAAGCCCGGACTCGATCCGCGATGCGCCGACGACGCCCAAGACCGCCTCGGACCTCGAACAGCTCTTCGACGTGCCCGTGGTGGTCTCGGCGGTGCTCGGCGCCGCGCGGATGCCGATCGGCGACCTGCTGCGCCTGGCGCCCGGCGCGGTGCTCGAACTCGATCGCAAGGTCGGCGAGGCGATCGACATCTTCGTCAACAACCGCCTCGTCGCCCGCGGCGAGGTCGTGCTGGTCGACGACCGCCTCGGCGTGACCATGACCGAGATCGTCAAGGGCGATCACTGATCGAAGCCGGGTCGATTCCGACGGGGACCGGTCGCGGAGTGCCGCGATCGCTGACAGGACAACGGAGACACCGCCATGCGGCTCTTGATCATCGGACGGCTCAACGGCGAGCTGATCACCGCCTCGAAGATCGCCATGAGCCGCGGCGCGGCGGTGACCCAGGCCGACAGCGTCGTGCAGGGGCTCAGCGTCCTGCGCGCGAAGGGCGCCGACCTGATCATGATCGACGTGGCCCTCTCGGTCCGCGACCTCGTCACGGCCTTGGCCGAAGAGCGCATCCGCACGCCGGTCGTGGCCTGCGGCGTCGCGACCGACGCCCGGGCCGCGGTCGCCGCGATCCAGGCGGGTGCCAAGGAGTACATCCCCCTTCCCCCGGACCCGGACTTGATCGCCGCGGTGCTGGAGGCGGTCTCGGCAGACGGGCGCGCCTTCGTCTGGCGCGACGCGTCGATGGAGCGCGTGGTGCGCTTGGCCGAGCAGGTCGCGCGCTCGGAGGCCTCCGTGCTGATCACCGGCGAGAGCGGCACGGGCAAGGAGGTGCTGGCGCGCCACGTCCACGCCAAGTCGGCTCGCACCGGCAAGCCCTTCGTCTCGGTCAACTGCGCGGCGATCCCCGAGGCGCTCCTCGAATCCGAGCTGTTCGGCCACGAGAAGGGCGCGTTCACCGGCGCCGTGGCGCGCCGCATCGGCCGGTTCGAGGAGGCCAACGGCGGCACGCTGCTGCTGGACGAGATCTCCGAGATGGACGTGCGCCTGCAATCGAAGCTGCTGCGGGCGCTCCAGGAGCGGGTGATCGACCGGGTCGGCGGGTCCGCCCCGGTCAAGGTGGACATCCGCGTGCTCGCCACCTCGAACCGCAACCTCGCCGACGAGGTCCGCAAGGGGACGTTCCGCGAGGACCTGTTCTACCGCCTGAACGTCGTCCACCTGCGCCTGCCGCCGCTGCGCGAGCGCCCGGCCGACATCCTCGAACTGGCCGCCCACTTCGCCAAGAAGTACGCCGCGGTGAACGGCCTGCCGTTCCGCCCGCTCGGGCTCGCGGCGCAGGGCGTCGTCACCCGCAACCCCTGGCGCGGCAACGTGCGCGAACTGGAGAACACCCTGCACCGGGCGGTGCTGCTCGCCTCCGGCCCCGAGATCGCCGCCGATGCGATCATGACGCCGGAGGGCGATGCCATCGCGGCGCCGGCGAGCGCCGCGACGCGGGCGGCGCAGGTGGCAGAGGCCGCGACCCGCGGCCTCGTCGGGCGTACCGTGGCGCAGGTCGAGTGCGACCTGATCCTCGACACCCTTGACCACTGCCTCGGCAACCGCACCCACGCGGCCAAGATCCTCGGGATCTCGATCCGGACGCTGCGCAACAAGCTCAACGAGTACGTCGGCGCGGGGCTCGACGTCGCCGAGCCGGGCAGCGCCCGGGCGCTGGCCGCTTACGGTTGACGGCGGTCGGCGTCCGCGATGACCTCAACGCCCGGCCGCGCCGGCCTTCAGCCGGCGTCGACGCGCCGAGGCGGCGGGCGGATGGTCACCGGAGGGCCGCTCACGCGGGCCTCGCGGCGGGTTCGGACGAGGCCGCCGGGGCGATCGTCGGCTGGCCGCCGGCGCGTCGCAGGCGCAGGGCATTGCCGAGCACGAAGACGCTCGACAGAGCCATGGCGCCGGCGGCCAGCACCGGCGAGAGGGTCGGCCCGCCGAGGGGGGCCAGCGCGCCCGCCGCCACCGGGATCAGGGCGACGTTGTAGGCGAACGCCCAGAACAGGTTCTGGCGGATGTTGCGCATCACCCTTCGCGACAGGGCGATCGCCTCGACGAGGGCGTCGAGGGAGCCGGCCATCAGCACCACGTCGGCGCTCTCCACGGCGATGTCCGTGCCGGTGCCGATGGCGAGCCCGACGTCGGCTTCGGCGAGCGCCGGCGCGTCGTTGATGCCGTCGCCGACGAAGGCGACCGCGCCGTGGGCCGCGCGCAGGCGCCGCACCGCCTCGCGCTTGCCGCCGGGCAGCACCTCGGCCTCGACCGCCGCGATCCCGAGGGCGCGGGCGACGCCCTCGGCGGTCCGGCGGTCGTCGCCGGTGACCATCGCGACGGCGAGCCCCAGCGCGCGCAGGGCCGCCACGGCCTCGCAGGCGCCGGCCTTGACCGGGTCGGCCACCGCCAGCACGGCGGCGTGGCGCTCATCGATGGCGACGTGGACGGGGCTGCGGCCGGCCGCGGCGAGGCGCGCCGCCTCGGCCGCAAGCGACGCGTCGATCGCGATGCCGAGCGTGTCGAGGAGGCGGGCCGCGCCGACCGCGACCGCGCGGCCGGCGACGGAGCCGGTCACGCCGTAGCCGGCGACCGCGTCGAAGTCCTCGCACGCCACCGGGGCGAGGCCGCGCTCCCGTGCCGCCGCAGTGATCGCCCCCGCGATCGGATGCTCCGAGCGGGATTCCACGGATGCCGCCAGGGCCAGGACCTCGCCCTCCGCGATGCCGGGCGCGGCGCGGAGGTCGGTGAGGCGCGGGCGGCCCTCGGTGAGGGTCCCGGTCTTGTCCAGCGCCACGACCTTCACGTCGCGCAGCCCCTGGAGGGCGGCGCCGTTGCGGAAGAGGATGCCGCGCTCGGCCGCGCGGCCGGTGCCGACCATGATCGAGGTCGGCGTCGCGAGCCCCATGGCGCAGGGGCAGGCGATGATCAGCACCGCGATGGCGTGCACCAGGGCCGTGCCGAGGGCGGGCGCCGGCGCCAGCGCGAGCCACGCGAGGAAGGTCGCGACCGAGACGAGGATCACCGCCGGCACGAAGCGGCCGGTGACGCGATCGACCAGCGCCTGGATCGGGAGCTTGGCCCCTTGCGCGGCCTCCACCATCCGGGCGATCTGCGCCAGCACGGTCGTCTCCCCGACCGCGCCGACCCGCATGTCGAGGCTGCCGCGGCCGTTGAGCGTTCCGCCGACGACCGCGACACCCACGCCCTTGCGCACGGGGGCGGATTCGCCCGTGACCATGCTCTCGTCGACGAAGCTCGCGCCCGACACCACGGTGCCGTCGGCCGCGATCTGCTCGCCGGGGCGGACGCGGACGATGTCGCCGACCCTGAGCATTGCGAGCGCCACCTCGGTTTCGACGCCGTCGCGCAAGGTTCGGGCGGTCTTCGGGGCGAGGTCCATCAGCCGGGCGATCGCTGCACCGGTTCGGCTCCTGGCGCGGGCTTCCAGGCTGCGGCCGAGCAGGATCAGGGTGACGATGAGGACGGACGCCTCGAAGTAGAGCTGCGCCGTCCCCGCGGGCAGCAGGCCGGGACCGACGGCCGACACCAGTGAGAAGAGGTAGGCCGCCCCGGACCCCAGCGCGACCAGCGCGTTCATGTCGGGATGCCCGCGCACCAGCCCCGGCAGGCCGCGGGCGAAGAAGCGGCGGCCGGGCCACGCCAGGACGAGGGTCGCGAGAAGCGCCTGGAGCCACGCGCCGCCCGACGCGCCGAGCAGGTTCTCCGCGGCGTGATGGAAGCCGGGGACGAGATGGCCCCCCATGTCGAGGACGACGATCGGCGCCGACAGGGACGCGGCCACGATCAGGTCGCGGCGGAGCGTCAGGGCCTCGGCCTCGCGCCGCGTCTCGTGGTCCGCCGACGAGGCCGCGGCGGCGACCGTCGCACGGTAGCCGGCCGCCGCGACTGCCGCGACGAGGGCGTGCGCCGGGACGATGCCCTCGGCGTGACGGACCGTCGCCCGTGCGGTCGCGAGGTTGACGCTCGCGGACGCGACGCCTGCGACGCCGGCCAGCGCCCCCTCGACGCGGCCGACGCAGGACGCGCAGGACAGGCCCGCGATGTCGAGCACGGTCTCGGTCTCCGGCACCGCGTAGCCTGCCCGGGTGATCGCATCAGTGATCTCGGTCGGCGTGGTCCCGGGACCGGGCACGAGGCTCGCCCGCCCGGTGGCGAGGTTGACCGATACGTCGCGCGCGCCGGGCAGCGCGGACAGCGCCCGCTCGACGCGCCCGACGCAGGACGCGCAGGACAGCCCTGCGACGGGGACGCTGACGGGCGCGATCGTATCCGTGGGGCTGCTCATGCGAGGGGATGTGGAGCGTCCCATCATGGGAAGGTCAAGGGGCCGGGTTCCGCTCGCGCGGTGCCGGCGGTGCGGCGGCGCCGGACCTGCCCGTGATCGGCGCCTGTGCGGTCTCGCCGTCCGTGGCCGGAGGAGCCTCCGGCAGGGTGACGCGGACCGTCGTGCCCGCGCCGACCGTGCTCTCGACGGCGAGCCGGCCGCGGTGGCGGTTGAGGCTGTGCTTGACGATCGCGAGGCCGAGACCGGTGCCGCCTTTCTGGCGGCTGGACGCCACGTCGACGCGGTAGAAGCGCTCGGTCAGCCGCGGCAGGTGCTCGGGCGCGATGCCGGGGCCGTCGTCGCGGACGCTGAGCGCGACCTGGCGCCCGCGCGTCGCGTCCTCGGTGCGGGCGAGGCCGACGACGACGCTGCGGCCGCCGTACTTCACCGCGTTCTCGATCAGGTTCTCGACCACCCGCAGCAATTCGTCCGGCTCGCCGAGGACGGGGAAGGTCCCCCGCGCCTCCAGCGTGATCGCGATGCCGCGCCCGACCGCGAGGGCGCCCTGAGCGTCGACCATCTGGCGGGCGATCGTCCCGAGATCGACCACCTGCGTCGGCGCGAGGTGCTCGCGCAGCTCGATCCGCGACAGCGACAGCAGATCGTCGATCAGCCGCGTCATGCGCTGCGCTTGGCTGTGCATGATCGCGAGGAAGCGCTCACGGGCCGGAGCGTCGTGGCGGGCTGGCCCCTGCAGGGTCTCGATGAAACCCATGAGCGAGGCGAGCGGCGTGCGCAGCTCGTGGCTGGCATTGGCGACGAAATCGACCCGCATCGCTTCGAGGCGGCGGGCGGCGGTGAGATCGCGCAGGAACAGCACGACGTTCGGCTGGCCGCCGTCCGGCCGCGGAAGGGCCCCGATCTGCACCTCGAAGGCGCGTTCGGTCGGCACGCGCACGGCGTAGGTCGTCCGCGACGGGGCGCCGGTGCGCAGGACGTCCTCGACCGCGTCGAGGACGTCCGGGGTGCGCAGGGCGAAGGAGAGCGGGTGGCGCAGGCGCAGCGCCGGCAGGAGCGCCCGGGCTGCCGGGTTCGCCTCGATCACCACGGCGCGGCGGTCCACCAGGATCACCGGGTCGGGGATGTTGGCGAGCAGCGCCTCGGCCACCGCGTGCCGGTCGGCGGCGATCGGGTTCGGCGCCGCAGCGATCGAAGCGCGCCCGAGGGCACCGAGGAGGCCGCCGACGCAGATCGCCGCCAGCCCCGCCGCGATCGCCGGACCGTCGAGGATACCGGCGTGATGGGCGATGACGCCGAGGAGTCCGACGGCCACCGCCGCCCCGGTCCAGGCGGACCGCCTGCGCGCGGCCTCAGGCATGGCCGGGGACGGCCGGGATCACGGCGCGTCGCGGGCGCGCCCGGCCCGCCGCGCGATCTCGTAGGCGCCGAGCATGGCGAGCGCGGTGGCGAAGGGGACGACGTAGTAGCAGACCCGGAACAGCAGCAGCGAGCCGAGCACCTGATCCCGCGGCAGGCTGGAGAGGGCGAGCAGGATCGTCGCCTCGAACACGCCGAGGCCGCCCGGCGCGTTCGAGGCGATGCCGAGCATCGCCGCGAGCACGTAGATCGCGAGGAAGGTGGTGAAGCCGAGGGTCAGACCTTCCGGCAGCAGGACGTAGAGCACGGCGGCTGCCGCGCAGACGTCGCCGATGCCGACCACCATCTGGCCCAGCGACACCGAGGCCCCCGGCAGTTCCAGCCGCCAGTGCCGCACGGTGACGCTGCGCCGCTTGGCCGACACCCAGGCGAGGTAGCCCAGCACCGAGGCAAGCGCGGCCAGCCCCACGCCCTGGTTGATCCGGATCGAGGTGAAGGCCAGCCCCGCGAGCTGCCCCGCCTCGACGATGAGGCTCAGGCCCAGCACCACGCCCATGCCCAGCCAGAAGGTGAAGCCGGCGATCACGGTCAAGGCCGCGATCTTGGCCGCCGTCAGCCCGTGGCGCGCGTAGATCCAGTAGCGGATCGTGCCGGCCGTCAGCAGCGGGAAGCCGAGGGTGAAGCTCACGGCGTAGCTCGTGAACGAGGCGAGGGCGGTGATCCGATAGGGCACCTTCAGCTTGAGCTGGCGGAGCGCCAGGGCATCGTAGCCGGTGAGGAAGAGGTAGCTCACCAGCACGAACGCGAAGGCGAGGCCGAGCTGGTCCGAGCCGGCCTCGACGAAGGCTTGGCGCAGTTCGGCCCAGGTGACGGTCTGGACGAGCTTCCACAGCACCCCGAGCGAGACCGCGAACAGGACGAGGCTGGCCGCCGTGCCGATCCAGGCATAGCGGCTTCGGCCGCGCCCGCGTGCCGGCCGGTCCGCGGGGGCCATCGCCGTCCCGGGCGCGATCGGCTCGGCGCGATCGCCCGCGCGTCGATGCTGGTCCTGGACATTCATTCCGATCGGCGCCCGCCTCCCCGGGATGGCCCGTCCGGCCCGAGGAGCAGGCTGCGGCGATGCCGGATGTCTTCCGAGCCGCGGCCCGTCGCCCCGCATTTAGGACCATCGGCGCTCCAAGGCCAGCGACCGCCGCGGCCCGCCCTGCCGCCGTCACGCCGGTCGATCGAGCCCGCTCGTGTGCCCGGCCCGTGTCCGCAGGATGACGGCCGCCTCGTGCAAGCCCGCGCGGATGCGCGCCGGGACCTGGGGCGAGGTGCAGACGTAGGTCGGGCTCGGATGGGGGACGCCGATGATCGGCACGTCCGGCCTCAGGGTTGCCAGCGCGGTGCGCGCCTCGCCCGCGACGCGCCCGGCAAGCACCACGACGGCCAAGTTGGGCAGCAGGGCGAGGAGCGGGGCGAGGCGGGGGCTCGCGGCGCGCACCTCCGACCGGCGCGGCGCGCGGTTGAGCGCGCCCTCGGCGTGGATCACCCAGGGGATCGCGTTCCAGATCAGCGTGTCGCGCCGGGCGATGCCCGCCTCGCGCAGGAACCGGAACAGGTTCGCCGCGGTGCCGGTGGCGTTGTCCTGGGAGACGAAGCCGGTGCGGAAGATCGCCGGCCCCGGCGTCTCCAGCAGGAGCAGGAGGCGTGCGCCGACGCCGCCGTCCAGCGGGTCGGCATCGGGCACGGGCG
Source organism: uncultured Methylobacterium sp. (assembly GCF_964242245.1). Lineage (NCBI taxonomy): Bacteria > Pseudomonadati > Pseudomonadota > Alphaproteobacteria > Hyphomicrobiales > Methylobacteriaceae > Methylobacterium > uncultured Methylobacterium sp. The sequence goes on from NZ_CAXTBY010000060.1 coordinate 19,987, forward strand.
CGCCCGTCTCCGCCGCGATGGCGTCTGCCAGCGCGCGCAGGGGCGCGACGTGGGCCGCGCCGCGCAGGGCGCGCCGGGCCGCGAGCACGGCCGGGTCCGCGAGGCTCTTAGGATAGTCCGGCTCAGGCGGCCGCATCGCGTCCGGGAAAGTCCGCCGGCAGAGCGCCCGTGACCGAGAACCGCTCGCGGCCGTTCTCCTCGGAGAGCCGCCCCATCAGCCCTGCGCGACCGCCGAACTGGAAGCCGATCTGCGTGGCGTAGGCCGCGCACGCCTCGGCCTTGCGTGCCCGGACCTCCGCATCGAGGCCGACCGTGCGGGTGGGCAGGCCCGAGAACAGGGCGCGCAGCGGCGCCCGCGGCACCGCGCTGCGCACGGTGTAGGGAAAATCCCGCCACCACAGCGTCGGCCGGTCCGGCGCCGCCGCGCGGATCGCCGCGGCCACCTGGACGTGGTCGACGTGGCCGCCGATCGCCTGGGGGCCGAGGATCACGTCCGGCGCGGCCTCGCCGATCAGCGCCGCGAGCGCGGGTACGAGGGCGGCGGCGATCCGATCCTCGGGCAGAACCTCGGCAAAGAGCGCGGACGCCGAGCCGTAGCCGCGGTGCGGCGCCTCGCGGAACGGCAGGTGCCGGGGCGGTTCGATCCCCAGGCACCGTGCGGCGGCTTCGTCCTCCGCCCGGCGCAGGCACATGTAGTCGACCGTGGCGGCAAGGCCCTTGTCGAGCTGGCAGGCGAGGGCAAATCCTGCGGGCGCCTCGACGCTTCCCGTGAACACCGTCGCCATCACCACCCGCCAGCCGGCCTCCGCCAGGGTCGCCAGCGTGCCGCCGCAGGAGAACGCGGCGTCGTCGAGGTGGGGCGAGAGGGCGAGCGCGGTCGGCATCCCGTCAGAGCAGGTGCGGCTCGGCCCGGAAGCGGCAGGCCGGGTCGTGCGGCAGCGTTTCCGAGAACTCCGTCGCCGGCCGCCGGCGGACCACCTGCCCGTAGACCGCCATGATCTGCCGCCCGACGGCGGTCCAGGAATAGACCCGGCGGCACTCCTCCAGCCCGGCCGCGGCGAGGCGGCGGCGCAGGGGTTCGTCCGTCACGATCCGGGTGAGCGCGCCGGCCAGCGCCGGCACGTCGCCGGGCATCACCAGGAGCCCGTTCTCGCCGTCGCGCAGGCAGTCCGAGACGCCGACCGCGTGGGTCGAGACCACGGCAAGCCCTGCGGCCATCGCTTCGAGGATCGTGTTGGAGAAGCCCTCCGCGTAGGTCGGCGACACGAACACGTCGGCTTGTCCGTACAGGGCCGGCACGGTCTCGTAGTCGGCGTAGCCGGTGAAGCGGATGTCCTCGGCCGTGAACCCAAGCTTCTCCGCCAGCGCCCGCGAGGACTCCACGTCCGGCCCGATGCCGGAGATGGTCGCCGCGAACGCGGTCCCCTGATCGCGCAGGACGCTCAAGGCCTCGATGAAGTCGAGCACGCCTTTCCGGCGATCGACGCGGCCGTGATAGAACAGCCGCACCGGGCCGGCGTGGGGCGCCGGGACGCCACTCGGGCGGGAAAACCGTACCGTATCGACCGCGCCCGGCACGATGGTGAAGCGGACGGGATCGGCGCCGAGCCGGCCGCAGACCTCCTCCACGAAGGAGGCGCCGCCGATCAGCAGGGCGTTGGCGTGCGCCAGCACCGCGCACATGGCCTGCCGGTGGGTCTCGCAGCAGGAGCCGACCCAGTGGCCGTCGCCGCCCTGGATCGAGACCACGTTGGGGACGCCGATCCTCCGCGACGCCAGCAGGACGGCCCAGCCGGTGGGATAGCCGTACTGCGCGTGCAGCAGATCGAACGGCGCTGCGGCGTGCTCGGCGCAGATCGTCTCGACCATCGCATCGATGTCGCGCTCGAAGTCGCCGCTCTCCTGCTCGCCGCATTGTTCGAGGCCGATCACCCGCACGCCCGTCACCAGGGGGGGCGGGCCGCCGCCGTAGACCCGGGTGCCGAAGGCGTCGCCGCGGTACTGCGAGATCATCGTCACGTCGTGGCCGGCGCCGACCAGCTCGCGCAGCAGGTTCTGCGCGTAGACGCTCATGCCGGAGATCGCCGGGAAGTAGCGCCGGCTGACGAAGCAGATCCTCATGGAGCGTCTTTCCGAACAATCACCGGCACCGCCCGCGAAACCCTCTTCCCTCTGCGGGAGAGGGTGGCCCTCGCGTGAGCAAGGGTCGGGTGAGGGGAGCGCGCTATCTGGAGAGGCCGCACCCCTCTCCTGACCCGCTTCGCGGGCCACCCTCCGTCGCGGAGGGGGGAGGAAAACTCTGTCCGCGAGCGAACATGGGCCATCTCGATGCTGGCACCGGTCGTCATTGCCGCCGGGTCTCCTGATCCTCCGGCAAGCCCGGGCCCTCCCGACGGCAGGTGCGCAGGTGGTCGAGGGCGCGCGGGATCATCACGTCGGCGCGGTGGCTCTCGCGGGACAGCTCCACGCAGACCAGCTTCTCGTAGCGGATCGCCTCCAGCGCTTCGAGGACGCCGGGCACGTCCATGTCGCCCTCGCCGAACGGCAGGTGGACGTGCGCGCCGCGCGCCATGTCCTCGATCGCCACGGTGCCGATGCGCCCGGCGAACTCGCGCACGGCGGCGGCCGGCTCGCGCTCGCCGGTGACGAGGCAGTGGCCGGTGTCGAGCGCCAGCCGCAGGCCGGGAACCGTGAGCTTGGAGAAATCGTCGAGCGTCTCGATCAGCATGCCCGGCTCGGGCTCCAGGCAGGGCACGACGTCCCTCTCGATCGCGTAGGCCGCGACCTCGCTCAGGCCCTCGTCGAGCCACGCCAGCGCCTCGGCCGGATCGACGCCCGGCCTCGGCACGCCCGCCCAGAACGAGACGGCCTCGGAACGCAGCATGGCGCCGATGTCGATCGCCCGCTTGAGGAAGCCGACGCGGCGGGCTCGGCCCGAGGCGTCGGCGGTGACGAGCGTCGGCTCGTGCTTGGCCCGCGGGTCGAGAAGGAAGCGAGCGCCGGTCTCGATCACCGAGCCGAGTTCCAGCTTCTCCAGCCGACTGGCGATCCGCCCGGCCTCCGCCGCCCAGCCCTCGGCAAACGGGTCGAGGTGGTGGATGTCCAGCGTCAGCGCGATGCCGTCGTAGCCCGCGGCGTGGATCAGGTCGATCGCGTCGTCGAGGCGATGGTTGGCCGCACCGTTGGTGTTGTAGGCGAAGCGGAGCGTCATGCCGCGCGCCCCCGCTGCTCCAGCCGGAACGGGGCGTGGTGCGATTCCGGCTCGCGGTAGAGCGGATAGTGGCGCCCCACGATCCGCTCCGCCAGCGCGGTGTCGAACAGCGGCTGACCGCCGAAGCGCTCCAGGGCCTCGGGCGTCAGCCGCACCGGGCGCAGGGTCTCCGTCGCGGTGCCGAAGCGGATCAGCGGATGGTCGCGCGC
>NZ_CAXTBY010000061.1:0-23281 GCF_964242245.1 uncultured Methylobacterium sp.
GTCTTCATCATGGTCTGGCCGGTCTTGCCGTCCTTGCCGGCCACCGGCACGTTCATCTCGGTGGCAAGGGCGAGGAGAGCCGGCACGTCGGCAGCGATGCTCGGCGTGAAGTTCGCGTACGGGATGCCGCTCTTGATCGCGGCGTAGGCGTAGAGCATCGCCGGCGAGATGTGCTCGTCGCTTGAGTCGAGCCCCTTCTCGAACGCGGCGGTCGAGTTCAGCACCGGCGCGGTCAGGTCGGGCCAGCTCTCGGTGGAGGCGAGGTTGACCACCACGACCTCGTCGAGGTTGCTCTCCCGGCGGAAGCGCTTGAGGTCGTTGGCGATGATCGACACCGCCTCCCGGTGATCGGAGGCGACGATGCGGTTGGCACCGTCGATGTTCTTGCAGAACCTGGCGCTGCCCACCGCCGGCCAGGGCTGGATGCCCTTGAGCACCTGGGCGCCGTTCTCGATGTCCTGCGCGGTGAGCACGCCGTGGCCGGCGGCGGCTGCGGCGAGGTCGTCGCCGTTGAGATCCCAGCCCGCGAACACGAGGTCCTTGTAGTCGACCATTCCGGCCACGGAGACGCCGGCGAGCGGCAGGCCGTCGAGGCGGTTCGATCCGGATTTGATCATCTCGATGCCGGCGATGGCGGTGGTGGCGACGGCGCCACCCATGCCGACGAAGGCAACGCCGACGCGGCGACCGGTCTGGATGCTCATGGGAGGGGACAATCCTTAAACGCTTCTGACGCGGGGACTTCGGTCGGGCCGGAATTGGGCCTGCCCCGCGTGGCCCATGCTAACTGGCTCTTCCGGGCATCGTTCCAAGCCCGATTGAGACATCTTTGTGGGCGGCCGGGACTGAACGCCGACCGAACAGACCATGAAAAATCCGTGAAAAGACGGCGTTAACGCTCCTTTAAGCGCGCCACGCTTGGATCACCCCGCCGTCCCATTCTGGTCACGGCCGGCGGCGACACACCCGCCGCTCGATCAAAGCCCGGCCCAGGAACGCCGCGGCACGAAAAGGACCAGCCATGGGGGTTTTCCCGGAGTCGGCGCGTTGCGCCGACGACGTGAGCCGTCTCGTGCCCAACGAGACTTTGACCGAGGACCAGACCGTGGCGTGGCTGCCGCGGACCGAGCGCAGGACGCGCCGGAACGGTGCCAAGACCATCCGCCTCTTCGCCCGACGCCGGGCCGTCGCGACCCTGCTCGCCGCGCTCCTCGCCGGCTTCAGCCTTCCGCAGACGGCCTTCGCGCCGGCGGCCTCCGCCCACGATCGCATCGACGCGAGTCCGCGCGCGGCCGCAGCGCTGACGCGCGGCATCCAATCCGAGAACCCGGCCCAGTGGGGCGGCATCCCGGTCGTCGAGCAGGAGCCGGCGACCGCCGCCCTGATCGCCGGCGATCTGGCAACTCTGCCCCAGCCGGCCGCGGGCACGGATGAGACGATCCGCTTCGGTGCCATGCACGTGCCGCGGCGCATCGTCGACACGATCCTGAGGGCCGCCGCCGAGGCGGGTGTCGATCCGGTCTACCTGATGGCGCTCGCCGACAAGGAATCGCGGTTCTCCACCGGGGCGAAGGCCTCGACCTCGTCGGCCGAGGGCCTGTTCCAGTTCATCACCGCGACGTGGCTGGAGCTGATCCGCAACTACGGGCCCCGCTACGGCCTGGAGGCGGAGGCTGCCGCGGTGAAGGGCCGCGGCGGAGCGATCACGGTTGCCGGCGGCATGCGCGAGCGCGTGCTCGGTCTGCGCAAGGACCCCTACGTCGCCGCCCTGATGGCGGCCGAGCTGATCAAGCGCGACCGCGGCCGGATCGAGGCCCGCGTCGGCCGGGCGCTCACCACCTCGGAACTCTACTTCGCGCACTTCCTCGGCACCGCGAACGCCGGCCGCTTCCTAACCCTGAGCAGCGACCGGCCGGGCGAGGTGGCCGGACGGGAGTTCCGCGCGGCCGCCCGCGCCAACCGGGGCCTGTTCACCGAGAGGGACGGCAGGGCACGCCGCGACCTCACCGTCGCCGAGGTCCACACCCGGATCGACGGCATGATCGACAGGCGGCTCTCCCGCTACGAGGGCGTCGCCGCGGTCGCCGCGCCTCCCGGCGAGGCGCGGGGCGCGACCGCCGCGGGGGACGCGGGCACCCGGGTTCAGGTGACGGAGGCCTTGCCTCCCGAGGCTGAGTGACCCCGCGGTCTCGGAACGCCTGACGAAGCGCTCGTTCAACCGCAGTCGGTCGGGCCATGCCGGTGTGTCGGGCGTCTCGTGCGGGCCTCTCAACCCGCGGGCGCGCCGCGCTCGACCGGCTTCAGGATCAGGGCGAGCGGCACCGCCGAGGCGGAGACGAGGCAGAGCGCCCAGAACACGTCGATGTAGGCGAAGTAGGTGGTCTGCGAGGCGAGCTGCTGCCCGATCCAGGCGGTCGCCTGTCCCTGCGCATCGACGCCTGGGGTACCGTGGAGGGTGAAGTACTGCATCGCCTGCCGCATCGTCTCCTGGTAGCCGGGGCTCGTGGGCGTGATGCTCTCGGCCAGGCGGCTCTGATGGAACTGGCCGCGGTAGGCCAACACGTTCTGCGCCAGCGATACGCCCAGCGAACCGCCGACGTTGCGCGCGACGTTGATGAGCGCGGAGGCTTGGTCGGTCTGGTCCTTCTTCAGTCCCTCGTAGGAGGCCGAGGTGACCGACAGGAAGGTCAGCGGGATGCCGATGCCGATGTAGATGCGGGACAAACCGAAGAACCAGAACGTCGAGTCGCCGTAGAGCCACGTCAGGTTGTACAGGCCGGCCGCCATCATGGCGGAGCCGACGAGGATCAGCCACTTCGGTTGAACGCGCGGGGAGAGGACGCGGCCGTTGAAGGCCGTGACCAGCACGGTGACGAAGCCGCCGGGCGCCAGCACGAGGCCGGCGAGCGTGGCCGTGTACCCGTAATTGTCCTGCACGATCTGCGGGATGAACTGCGTCGTCGCGATCAGGATCGCGCCGGTCGCCAGCATGATCCCGAAGCAGGTGGCGAACTGCCTCTGCTTGAACAGGGAGAAATCGACGGCCGGGTTCTTCCGCGTCAGGTTCCAGGGGATCATCGCGACGAACGACACCACCATCATGACGCCGGCGACGTTCATCAGCGTCGACGTGCCGAACCAGTCCTTGCGCTGACCCTCGTCGAGGCAGACTTCGAGGGAGCCGAGGAAGGTCGCCACCAGCAGGAAGCCGACCACGTCGAAGCGGACGCCGAGCTTGTTCAGGCGGCGGCGCTCCTTCACGGCCGAGTCCGGGTCCTCCAGCAGCCAGTACATCAGGCCGAGCGAGAGGACGCCGATGGGGCCGTTGATCAGGAAGCACCAGTGCCAGGACAGGTTGTCGGACAGCCAGCCGCCGAGCGTCGGGCCGATGGCGGGCGCGAACACGATGGCGATGCCGTAGACGGCAAACGCCTGTCCGCGCTTCTCCGGCGGGAAGGAATCGGCCAGGATCGACTGCGCGAGCGGCGCCATGCCGCCGCCGCCGAGCCCCTGGAGGATGCGGAAGAACAGCAGCGATTCGAGGCTCCAGGCAAAGCCGCAGGCAAGCGAGGACAGGGTGAACAGCCCCACGCTCCACATGAAGAACAGCTTGCGGCCGTAGCGCTTGGCGAGGAAGCTCGACGCGATGAGGGTGATCGCGTTCGCCACGAGGTAGGTGGTGACGACCCAGGACGATTCGTCCGGCCCGACCGCGAGGCCGCCGGCGATGTAGCGCAGCGCCACGTTGGCGATGGTGGTGTCCAGAACCTCCATGAAGGCGGCGAGCGCCACCACCATGGCCACAGCCCAGGGACTGTGGCCGCCCGCGGTCCGCGGCAGGCCGCCGGATTTTCCCGGCGCCTTCGATCGATCCCCGGACCGGCCGCCGCCCGCCGCGGCGGCGCCCGCGCTCATCGCACCCGCACCGTCGGCACGATCGACATGCCGGGACCGATCGAGACATCCTGCGGCCACGCGTCGACCACGATCTTCACCGGCACCCGCTGCACCACCTTCACGTAGTTGCCGGTGGCGTTCTGCGCCGGCAGCAGGCTGAAGGCGGTGCCGGAGCCCGGCTGCACGGACGCCACCCTGCCAGTGATCTTCCGGTCCGGATAGGCGTCGAACCTGATCTGGACCGGCTGGTCCGGTCGCATGTCGGTGATCTGCGTCTCCTTGTAGTTGGCGATCACCCACTTCTCGTCGGGCACGAACATCGCCAGCGACTGGCCGGCCTGCCCGTACTGCCCCACCGCGCCCGTCAACTGAACGATCCGTCCGGCCTGCGCCGCCGTGATCGTGGTGTAGCCGAGGTTCAACTGGGCCTGCGCGACCTGCGCCTCCGCGTTGGCGAGGCTCGCCTGCGCACTCGCCCTCTGCGCCTCCAGCGAGCCGATCTGCTTCTGCGCCGCGACGACGCCGGCGTTCGAACTCGTCAGCGCGGCCTGCCGCTGGTCGAGCGTCGAGGTCGAGGATTGCGACTGCTGCACGGTGCCGGCACCGCGGCTCGCGAGGTCCTTGTAGCGAGCGGCATCGGCCTTGGCGAAGTCCAGCGCCGCTTGGTTCTGCGTGACCTGCGCCCTGGCCACGTCGATCTGCGCCTTCTGCGCCTCGACCTGGGCGTCGACGTTCCGGATCGAGGCCTTGGCCGAGGCGATCTGCGCCTGCGCCTGCTCCAGGGCCACCTGATAATCGCGCCGGTCGATCTGGAACAGGGTCGCGCCGATCTCGACGTGCTGGTTGTCGGTCACCGGCACGGCGGTCACGTAGCCCGACACCTTCGGCGCGACCGAGAACTGACGGGCATCGACGAACGCGTCGTCGGTGGACTCGTAAGGGTGCAGGTCAATCAGCCAGAAGAAGAACCCTGCGACCCCGAGCAGCACGATCGCGATGCCACCGAGGATGAACCACCACGGATGCCGACGGATCACGCTCGGACGCGTCTCGTCGTCCGCGTCGTCCTTGGACGCGTCGTCCGCCCTCTGGCTGCCGGACTCCCGATCATCGGGCCTGTCCCGGGTCTTCTCCGACGCTTCACCCTCGCCGGGGGAATCCTCGGGGCGTTCGCGATCGACCACGTCGCCCTTCCCGGGCGCATGCCCGCGTCCCGGCGCGCGGAAATTCGCGTCCGTGGCCATCGCCTGCCGCTGATCGTCCAGCATCGGAATTTGAACCGCTCGCGGAAGTCCCGGCACCCCGACGATGGAGCCGGAACGTCTCGATGACCCACCTCGACGGTTTAAGGGCGACCCGTCCGCAAAGTTCCGCGCGCCGATGCCCATCGCGGAACGCACGCGGCGATCCGACGTTCAGCGGCAGACTGCGCGATGGCCCTGCCGCAGCGTGAGGCATGCGATGCCCGAACCCTACGCCGCTCTGCCGGGCGCACCGCTCCCCGGACCTGCGCGCCTGGACGCCATGAGTACGGTGCTTGCGCGCAACTGGTGGCTCGTCGCCCTGCGCGGGGTCCTCGCGATCCTGTTCGGCGCCCTCGCCTTCGTGGCGCCGGGCGCCTTCGTGCTGTCGCTGGTCCTGTTCTTCGCAGCCTACATGGTGGTCGACGGCGTCTTCGCGATCGCTGCCGCGCTGCGCGCGGCGCAGGCGCACGCGCGCTGGGGGTTCCTGCTGTTCGAGGGCGTGGCCGACGTGCTCGTCGGCGCGGCGGCGTTCCTCGTGCCGGCCGCGGCCGTCTGGGCCTTCGTCCTCCTCGTGGCGGTCTGGGCGCTCGCCACGGGCGGCCTGATGATCGCGGCGGCGTTCCGGCTGCACCTGCATTACGGGCGCTGGTGGCTCGGCCTCGGCGGGGTGGTCTCGATCCTGTTCGGCATCGCGCTGCTGGCCGATCCGGGCATGTCCGCCCTGGTGCTGACAGGGTGGCTTGGGGCCTACGCGGCGGCCTTCGGCGTGATGATGCTGATCCTCGCCTTCCGCCTGCGCGGGCGGCACGAGGCCGCCGGGCGTCCGCTGGCCATGCGGCACGGGATCTGAGGGCAGCGGCATCCGATACGCGGAGATCCCGGAACGTTTCTGTCCCCGCGAAGCCCTACGGACCGTGCCCCCGGTGCCGATCCGATGCTAAACCTCGGGCCGGACGCGGAAAGAACGTCCGAGGGAGTTGACGATGATCAGATCCGTCCTGAGCGGCGCCTGCGCCTTGCTGGGCCTTGCCGCCAGCGCGATGGCCGAGCCCGCGCCGGACCACCCGTCTGTCTTCAAACCGGCGCAGCGCGAGGGCTACGTCTTTGTCGGCGGCGGCTACGAGGCCGTCCAGGGCAAGGCTGGCGCCGTCGGGCAGATGTTCGTCCAGTACCACGCGCCGGTGCAGGTCACGCAGCCCTATCCCGTGGTCATGGTGCACGGCACCGCCCAGACCGGCGTCAACTTCCTCGGCACGCCGGACGGCCGGCCGGGATGGGTCGACCGCTTCGTCGGACGTGGCTTTGCCGTCTACGTCGTCGATCAGGTCGGGCGCGGGCGCTCGGGCGACAACCCGGAGGCCTACGGCCCCTACGCGCGGCTCGCGCCCGCCGACCTGGAGACCCTCTACACCGGCCAGGAGAACCACGACCTGTTCCCGCAGGCCAAGCTCCACACCCGCTGGCCGGGCGGCGCGGGCGTGCGCGGCAACGCGGCCTTCGACCAGTTCTACTTCTCGCAGGTGCCGTTCATCGCCAGCGCGCTCAGGAGTGAGGAACTGGTCGATCCGGCGCTGATCGCGCTGTTGGAGAAGATCGGGCCCGCGGTGCTGCTGACGCACTCGCAGGCCGGCGTGTTCGGCTGGGCGGTGTCCGATCGCCGTCCCGACCTCGTCAAGGCGCACGTCGCCGTCGAGCCGAACGGGCCGACCTTCTACGACATCCGCTTCAAGGGCGGCGCCGACTGGTACGAGCGGGTCGGCGAGGCCCGCGCGCGGCCCTACGGCATCACCCGCGTGCCGTTGACCTTCGACCCGCCGATGGCGACGCCCACCGACCTCACCGTGGTGCAGGCCGAGGCGCCGCTCCGGCCCGGCCAGATCCGCTGCTGGCTCCAGGCCGAGCCGGCGCGCAAGCTCCCGAGGCTGGCCCGCGTGCCCGCCGTGATCGTGACGGGCGAGGCCTCGTTCCGCGCGACGATGGACGACTGCACCGGCGCCTTCCTCGAACAGGCCGGCGCCAAGCCCGACCGGCTGGCGCTGGCCGAGCATGGCATCCGCGGAAACGGCCACATGATGATGCTGGAGACGAACAACGCCGAGGTCGCCGACGCGATCATCGGCTGGATCGAGGGCAGGACGCGCTGAGGCGCGCCTCACCGGAACGGCGGCTCGTCGAAGCTCCTGAGCTTGCGGGAATGCAGCCCGGCACGGTCGGCGCGCAGGATGTCGAGCGCCGCCAAGCCGATCAGCAGGTGCTCGGCCACCGCCCGCTCGTAGAAGGCGTTGGCCGCGCCCGGCAGCTTGATCTCGCCGTGCAGCGGCTTGTCGGAGACGCACAGCAGCGTGCCGTAGGGCACCCGCAGGCGGTAGCCCTGCGCGGCAACCGTCCCGCTCTCCATGTCGACGCCGATGGCGCGGCTGAGATTGATCCGGCGGCGCTCCTGGCTGAAGCGCAATTCCCAGTTGCGGTCGTCGTAGGTGACGACGGTGCCGGTGCGCAGGCGCCGCTTCAGGGCGTCGGGCTTCTCTCCGGTCACCTGCGCCGCGGCCGCCTGGAGCGCGAGCTGCACCTCGGCCAGCGCCGGCACCGGCACGTCCGGCGGCACCAGCTCGTCGAGGATGCGGTCGCGGCGCATGTAGCCGTGGGCCAGCACGTAGTCGCCGATGGTCTGCGACTGGCGCAGGCCCCCGCAATGGCCGACCATCAGCCAGCAATGCGGACGCAGCACGGCCAGGTGATCGGTGATCGTCTTGGCGTTCGAGGGACCGACGCCGATGTTGACGAGCGTCGTGCCCTGCGCGGTTCCGTCCGGCCCTTCCGCCACGAGGTGGTAGGCCGGCATCTGGAAGCGGTGCCACGGCGAGGCGGCGATCAGCGCGGCGGGATCGGCGCAAGCCGCCTCGCCCCGCGTCACGGTGATGCCGCCCGGCATGACCAACTTCGAAAAGTCCTCCGTGCCGGAGGCGAGCCGCTCCAGGCCGTGGCGGACGAACTGGTCGACGTAGCGGTGATAGTTGGTGAGCAGGATCCAGGGCTGGACCTCGCGCCAGTCGCAGCCGGTATAGTGCACGAGGCGGCGCAGCGAGTAGTCGACCCGCACCGCGTCGAAGAGGCTGAGCGGGCGCGGTGCGTCGCCCTCCTGCCGCCACAGCCCGTCGGCGATCTCGTCGCCGACCACCGAGAGCAGCGGCACCGGGAACCACGCGGCGAGTTCGGCCGGGCTCACGCGACCGCTGCCGAGGTCGGTGCCCGGCTCCAGGACGTAGGGGTATGGGATCTCCTGCGCGCTCAGGCCCACCTCGAGCCCGACGCCGTAATCGGCGACCAGGGGTTCGAGCTGGGCGACGAGGTAGGCGCGGAAGTCGGCCGGGTTCGTGACGGTGGTGGAATAGGTGCCCGGCGCCTGCATCTTGGCGGTCGCCCGGCTGATCCGCGGCACCGGCCCGTCGGACCGGTAGGTGACGCGGAGTTCCGGATAGCGGAACTGCAACCGTTCGGCGGCATCCGGCGGCGTTCCGCCGTCGAGGGTCCGCAACAGCGCCGCGCGCAGCGCCCGCGTCGCGCCGTCGTGGAGGGCAGCGAGCCGGTCCACGGCGGTCGCCACGTCGGACACCGCCTCCATCGGCCGTAATTCGTCCTCGATCACCTCGGACGCCCTCCCCGGCTCGCGGCCCGCCAGCCTCTACACCCGCGCCCCGGCTCATGCGAGCCGCCAGGGCAATCGGGTGAAACCCGATTGTCATGATTCCGGGCGCGAAGAGCGCCCCGCGGAGCGGGCTTTGCAGGACGCCAAGTCCTGCAAAGCATCGAGCGGAGCGATAGCCAAGGCCGCGGATGCGGCCGCCGGCGCTTGAGGACCAGCCAAGAACACAGGGCAATCGGGTTCATCCGATTGCCCTGTGCGAGCCGCAACGGGCTTGCGGTCGGCTGCGACTTGGCCGACATCCTCGACCGCGGCATCCCCCGTCGGGCCGATGACGCTCGGCGGAGTGGGGACATGCAGGTGCACGGCGCCGCGCAATCGGTCCGGGAGGGACGCCGCGCGATCGATCGGGACTGGCTGACCGTCACCGGGCTCGCCTTCGTCGCCGGCTTCGTCGACGCCGCGGCGTTCGTCGCCCTGGCCGGCCTGTTCACCGCCCACGTCACGGGCAACTTCGTCCTCATCGGCGCCGAGCTCGTCTCGACGTCGAACGGCGTGATCGCCAAGCTCTGCGCGTTGCCGGCGTTCGTCCTGGCCGTTGCCGCCACGCGCCTGATCGCGCTGGCGCTGGAGCGCCGCCGGATCGGGGTCCTTCGCGCGCTCCTCGGCCTTGAAGCCCTCGTCCTGGCCTGCTTCGGGGCATTCGGCCTCGCGCTCGGGCCCTTCCCGTCGCCGGACAGCGCTCCGGCCGTGTGCGTCGGCATGCTGGGCGTGATCGCGATGGGGATTCAGAACGCGACCGGCCGGCTCGCCCTCGGGCACCTTGCCGCCACCACCGTCATGACCGTGAACGTCACGCAGACCGTGCTGGACGTCACCGACCTTCTGAGAGGGGAGCGCGGCGACGGCGATCGGACGCGCGCGCGTCTCCGGCGGATGCTGCCCGCCGTGCTCGCGTTCGCGATCGGAGCCTTGGCCGGCGCGTTCGGGATCGCCGCCTGGTCGTTCTGGTGTCTCGTCGTTCCGGTCCTGGCGCTCGCGGCGCTGATGATCGTATCGGAACCGATCCAGGATCATTCCGGGCCTTGACGCCGCCGCGCTCCGGCTGACGTGGAGCGGCGCGCGACGCGCCCCGTCACCGGGGCGGGGTCGGGCCCGTCGGATTTTCAAACCGCCCCCCTCTCGCCGCTTCAGGAGAGAACCTCGTGGCCCCTGAGACCGCCGACGATTTCGGGCGCCGCCCCGGCGAAGAGGCGGTGGTCCTGCCCGACGGGTACGATGCCGGGCTGCACTTCATCGGCCGCGTCCGCACGCCGTGGACGGCGCGCGGGGACTGCCCGAAGAACGGACTCCAGACCGACGCGGTCTGCACCGTCACGGTCGACCCACTCTACGCCGCAGCCCTCCAGGACGTCGAGGGCGCGAGCCACCTGATCCTGCTCTACTGGATGGACCGGGCCGAGCGCGGCCTCCTCGTCCAGCGCCCGCGCCACGCCGACGGCGGCCGCGGCACCTTCTCCCTGCGCTCGCCGGCGCGCCCGAACCCGATCGCGCTCTCCGTGGTCGAGCTTCTCGCCCGCGACGGTGCCGTGCTGACGGTCCGCGGGCTCGACTGCCTCGACGGCACGCCGCTCCTCGACATCAAGCCGTACTACGCCACCACCGATTCCCGGCCCGAGGCGCGGATCGACCGGGCCGGGACCGCGGGCGCGTGAGGCGGCGGCTCGCCGCCGGCCTCATCGCTGCCGGTGTGGCCGGCCTGCTCCTCGGCCTCGGCGCCCTGCTCGGACGCATGCTCGCCGCGCCGTCCCTGAACGCGCGGCTCTACGCCCAGAACCGTCTGATCGCGGTGCAGGTGCACCTCGACGAGGCGCCGCCCGACTACGTCTTCCTCGCGGGCGACTCCCAGGCCGAATTGCAGCCCCCGGCGCAGCGTCCCTGCGGGCTCGAACTCGTCAACGGCGGCGTCAGCGGCGCGAGCGCCACGGTCTACGCCGACCTCGTCGAAACGCTCGCCTTCCGGGTCCGGCCACGGGCAATGATGCTGACCATCGGCACCAACGACATCCTGGCGAAGGGCCGCCCGCGGGAGGCCGCCGCCGCCGGCCGCTTCGAGGCGGCCGCGACGCGCATCATCGGGCGGCTGATGTCGGCGACGGACCGCCTCGTCGTCACGGCGCTCCCGCCGATCGGCCGCACCCTCGACGGCCGCCTCGATCCGCTGGCGGTCGCCGACTACTCGGAGCGCCTGCGCGGCCTGTGCCGGCGCCTCGGCTGCCGGTTCGCCGACCCCTTCGCCGACATCCGCGACGGCACCACCGGCTTCGCGACGCCCGGCGCGCTGCGCGACGGGCTTCACCTGTCCGCCTACCGGCCGGCGCTGCGCGCCCTCGAACCGGCCCTGTGCGCCGCCGAAGCACCGTGACGCGCGGGCTCGGCGGGGCGGGGTCGCTGCGGCGACCCGTGCGCCGAGGACGCCCAGGCTCACCCGGCCTCGGCATCGGCGGCAACCCTGCCGCGAGACGCCTCGCCCGGTCCGCTCCCGAAGTCCCGGCCGTCCGGCCGCGGCGCGGCCGGGCCGACCGGGCGCTCGCCGCGTGCGTCGGGCCGCGGCGCGGGCGGTTCCCGCGCGGGCTCGCGGATGCGGTACCAGCCGACGTAGAGCGCCGGCAGGAACAGCAGCGTCAGGAAGGTCGCCGCGATGATGCCGCCGATCATCGCGTAGGCCATCGGCCCCCAGAACACCTCCCGCGCGATCGGGATCAGGCCGAAGCTCGCCGCCGCCGCCGTGAGCAGGATCGGCCGCATGCGGTGGCGCGTCGCCTCGACGACGGCGTCCCAGGGCCCGAGGCCGTCCGCCTCGCACGCCTCGATCTGGCTGATCAGGATCACCGCGTTGCGGATGATGATGCCGATGAGCGCCAGGATGCCGAGGATCGCCACGAACCCCATCGGCTTGCCCGACGGCAGGAGCGCGGCCACCACGCCGATCAGCCCGAGCGGCGCCACGCTGAACACCAGGAACAGCTTCTGCACGCTCTGGAGCTGGATCATCAGGAACACCGCCATGGTGAGCAGCATCACCGGCACCACGGCGGCGATCGGGCCCTGGCCCTTGGCGGCTTCCTCGACCGCGCCGCCGGTGGCCAGCGCGTAACCCTCCGGCAGCGCCTTGGCGAAGGCATCGATCTCGGGCGCGAGGGCCGCCACGATGGTCGGCGGCTGCGTCGCGTCGGTGATCGCCGCCCGCACCGTCAGCGTCGCCACCCGGTCGCGGCGCCAGACGATCGGCTGCTCCAGGTCGTAGTCGACCTTGGCGAAGGCCAGCAGCGGCACGACGGCGCCGTTGGCGAGCGTCACCTGAAGGCTCTGAAGGGTGTCGAGGGAGGTCCGCTCCACCGCCTGCGCCCGCCCGACCACGTTGACGAGGTAGATCGAATCGCGGACCTGCGTGATCGAGGCGCCGCCGACCACGCCGTTGAGGATGCCGGCGATGTCCTGGCTCGTGACGCCGAGCTGGCGCGCCTTGTCCTGGAGGATCTGGACGCGCAGCACCTTGCCGGGCTCGTTCCAGTCGAAGGTCGGCACGCCGACGTGCGCGTTCTTGGCCACGATCCCGGCGAGCGCGAGCGCCTGCTCCCGCACGGCCTGCAGGTCCGGGCCGCTGAGCCGATACTGGATCGGACGCCCGACCGGGGGACCGAGCGAGAGCGGGTTCACGAACACGTCGGTGCCCACGAAGTCGCGCTTGGCCCGCGCCTCCAGCCGCGGAAACACCCGGTCGCGCGCGTCGAGCGACGTCGTGACGATCACGACCTGTCCGAAGAAGCTGTTGGCGAGCTGCTGGTCGAGCGGCAGGTAGAAGCGCACCGCGCCCTGGCCGACGTAGGACGACCAGCGCGCGATGTCCGGATCGCCCTTCAGCGTCGCCTCGAAGCGGTCCATCTGCGCCCGCGTCTCGGTGATGGTGGCGTTCTGCGGCAGCGTGAAGTCGACGAGGATCTCGGTCCGGTCGGACGCCGGGAAGAACTGCTGCTGCACCAGGGTCATGCCGTAGACCGAGAGCCCGAGCAGCGCGACGCAGAGCCCCACGGTGACCCAGCGGAAGCGCATCGCCACGACGAGCACGCGCAGGAACAGGCGCCCCATGCGGCCGGGTCCGTGGCCGTGCTGCTTCATCGTCTTCGGCAGCAGCGTCACGCCGATCAGCGGCGCGAACAGCACCGCGACCACCCAGGAGATCAGGAGAGCCGCCGCGATCACCACGAACAGGGAGTAGGTGTACTCGCCGGCCGACGAGCCGTTGAAGCCGATCGGCAGGAAGCCCGCCACCGTCACCAGCGTGCCGGTCAGCATCGGGAAGGCGGTCGAGGTGTAGGCGAAGGTCGCCGCCTTCGTGAGCGTGTCGCCGACTTCGAGGCGGGCGACCATCATCTCGACGGTGATCATCGCGTCGTCGACGAGCAGCCCCAGCGCGATGATGAGCGCGCCGAGCGAGATGCGCTGGAGCGTCACGCCCATCACCTGCATCACCACGAACACGATGGCGAGCACCAGCGGGATCGCGATCGCGACGACGAAGCCGGCCCGGATGCCCAGGCTGATGAAGCTGACGGCGAGCACGATCACGACGGCCTCGACCAGCGCCTGGGTGAAGCCGCCCACCGCCTCCTCGACGATCCGCGGCTGGTCCGAGACGAGCTGGATGCCGACGCCGATCGGGAGCTTGGCCTCGATCAGGCGCATGCGCGCCTTCAGGTCCTCGCCGAAATGCAGCAGGTTGGCGTTCGGCCGCATGGCGACGGCGAGCCCGATCGCGGGCTTCCCGTCGACCCGGAACAGGGCGGCCGGCGGGTCCTCGTAGCCACGGCTGATCTCGGCCACGTCCGAGAGGCGGAAGAAGCGGTCGTTGATCCGGAGGTTGATGGTCTCCAGCGAGGTCTCGGAGGAGAACGGCCCGCTTACCCGCACGGAGACCCGCTCCGGCCCGGCCTGGACGACGCCGGACGGCGAGATCGCGTTCTGGCTCTGGAGCGTCTTGATCAGCGACTGGGTGTCGATGCCGTAGCCCGCGAGCTTGCGGGTCGAGAAGTCGAGGAAGATCGTCTCCTTCTGCGGCCCGAGCAGGAGCGTCTTGCCGATGTTGGGCACCTTCAGGATCTCGGTGCGCACGCCCTCGACGTAGTCGCGCAACTGGCGGTGGCTCAGGCCGTCGGCGGTGAAGGCGTAGACGTTGCCGTAGACGTCGCCGAACTCGTCGTTGAAGAACGGCCCCTCCATGCCCTGGGGAAAGGTGCCCAGGATGTCGCCGAGGCGCTTGCGCACCTGGTAGAACGACGGCTGGATCTCGGCGGGCTTGGTCGTGTCGCGCAACTGCACGAACACGGTGGTCTGACCCGGCGTGGTGTAGCTGCGGACGTAGTCGAGCGTCGCGACCTGCTGGAGCTCCTTCTCGATCCGGTCGGTGACCTGCTCCAGGGTGTCGCCGATGGTGGCGCCGGCCCACGTCGCCTGCACCACCATGGTCTTGATGACGAACGGCGGGTCCTCCTCGCGGCCCAGCCCGCGATAGGCCAGCGTGCCGGCAATCAGGCAGATCGCCATCAGGAACCACACGAACGAGCGGTGCGAGAGCGCCCATTCCGAAGCGTTGAAGCGCATCACGATCAGGGACCCTGCGTGCCGGGGACGACGAGCGGCGCGTCGGCGAGGCGGATCTTCCGGCCCTCGTCGAGCGAGTGGACGCCGGCGACGACCACCCGGTCGCCCGCCGTAAGGCCGCTTCTCAGGCCGACGTAATCGCCCCGCCGCTCGGCGATCTCGACCGGGCGGCGGGCGACCGCATCGCCCGCCGCGCCGACGATCCAGACGGAGTCGTGCCCGTCCGCGCTGAGGATCGCGGTGTCCGGCAGGATGAAGTGCGGCGCGATCCTGCGCATCAGCGACACGGTGATCGTCGCGCCGAGGCGGAAGGCGGGGGGCGGGTTCTCGAGCGACAGCCGGATGCGCCGGGTGCGGGTGCTGGAATCGGCGAACGGCGCGACCTCGCGCACGGTGCCCGTCGCGGCGATCTCGGGGGTGCTCTGGAGCCCGACGGTGAAGCGGCCGTCCTTCGGCATCGCGCCGACGAGGTCGTCGGGGATGTCGACCACGGCCTCCCGCACCTCGGGCCGCGCGACGGTGACCACCGTCTGGCCGGCGGTGAGATCCTGACCGACCTCGGCGCTGCGCTGGGTGACGACGCCGTCGAAATCGGCGACCAACTCGGTGTAGCCGATCTGGTCGCGGGCCTTGTCCAGGCTCGACTGCGCCTGGGCGAGGCGGGCCTGCGCGGTGTCGCGGTTGGCCACCGTGCCGTCGAGCTGGGCCTGGGTGACGTTGCCCCCCTCCATCAGGCGGCGGGTGCGTGCCTCGGTGGCGGCCGCGTTCTCGGCCTGGGCGCGGGCGTCCGCCACGTCGGCCTCGGCCCGGGTCAGGGCGAAGCGCGGCACCACCGGGTCGAGGGCGGCGAGCCGCTGGCCCTTCCGCACGAGGTCGCCGACGGTGACGTCCCGGGCCACGACCCGGCCGCCGATCTGGAAGCCGAGCTGCGACTGGTAGCGCGGCTCGACGGTGCCGGCGAAGGGCCCGAACCGCACCGACTCGACCGGCTTGGCGATCGCGTAGAGCACCGGGCGGACGGGCGGAGCCGCCGCCTCCTCGGCCGGCTTGCAGGCGCCGAGCGCAAGGGCCGTCACCACGATCGACGCAGCCGCGCGGCGCCGATGGCGCATGGCTGAATCGGCGAGCGGCAAGCCTTCGGGCAAGCCTTCGGAAACGCTCACTTGGCCGCTCCCGTCGCGACCTGCTCGGCCACCGTCACGGTCTGGCCGGGGCGCAGGAACTGGATGCCGGCGACGACGATCTCCTCGCCCGGCACGACGCCGGCGCTGAGCGCGATGTTGTCGGGGCCGTACCGGTCGATCGTCACCGCGCGGGGCGCGACCGTGCCGTTTCCGGGATCGCGCACCCACACGGCGGGCCTGCTCTGCCAGCGATAGAGCGCCGACCAGGGCAGCACCACCGCCACGTGCGGCCGGAACCGTCCGCGGCCGATCACGACAGCGCCGAGCGTCATCGCGGCCGGCGCGTCCTGCAACCCGACCTTGACCCGCACCGTGCCGGAGGCGGGATCGACGCTCGGCGCGATCTCGCGCACGAAACCCACGGCCGCGACCCGCGGGTCGCCCTGGAGGGTGACATCGACGGTCCTGGATTCCGGCGGGGCGGCCAGCAGCGCCTCGTAGACGTTGAACACGGCGTCACGCGCGCCGTCCTGCGCCAGCGTGAGGACCGACTGGCCCGACTGCACCACTTGGCCCGTTTCGAGCGACCGGCTCAGCACGATTCCGGCGACGCCCGACTTGAGCTCGGTGTAGGAGAGCTGTTCCTGCGCGGTCCCCAGCGCGGCCTTGGCCGACTCCACCGCGGCCTGGGTGGTGCGCAGCGTCTGCTCGGCGTTGTCGTAGGAGGGCCGCGTGGTGTAGCCGCTCGCCATCAGCGAGTCCTGGCGCTTGAAGGCGAGCTTGGCCTGGGTCGAGAGGGCTTCGGCCGAGGTGAGCGCGGCCTGCGCGTTGGCGAGGTTCGCCCGCTGCTCCCGCGGATCGAGCCGGGCCAGGACCTGATCGGCCGCGACGTGGTCGCCGACCTCGAACAGGCGCGTCGCGACCTTGCCGGCGGTGCGGAACGAGACGTTGGTCTGCGCCTGCGCCTGGATGTCGCCGGTGAACACCACGTCGGCCGCGATCGTGCTGCGCGACGCGAGCACCGTGCGCACCAGCGTCTCGGCTCGCGGCGCTGCGTCGTCGGCGCGGGCCGATCCCACGGCGATCAGCGCAAGGGCCAGGGCGACGGACGATCGCGTGAAGATTCCGGCTGCTAAGTATCCAGGCATCGCGTCCGCGCCCTCGTCCGACCCACCGTGTTGCTGCTATAAGCCTCAAATTACCGACCGTCCAGACGGTTGCTGAGAGGATCGGACATGGCGGAGCCGCGCAGCCGGCGCCGGGATCGGGCGGAGGTGATCCTCGATGCGGCGGAAACCCTGTTGCGGCGTTCCGGCAGCCGGACGCTCACCATCGACGCGGTCGCCCTTGAGGCGGGCCTGAGCAAGGGCGGAGTGCTGCACCACTACGCGTCCAAGGACGCGCTGGTGACGGCGCTGGCCGCGCGCAAGGTCGCGCGGATGCGGGCCGGCATCGCCGAGATGCTGGCGGCGCGGCCGCAAGGTCCCGCGGCGCTGCCGCTCGCGCTGATCGCCCACGCCCGGCAGGTCTATGCCGAGGAGTGCGGATTCCCCGATGCGCTCCTCATCGCGTCCGCCGAGAACGCCGAGGCCGTGGCGGCGTTCTCCGGCTTCCTCGCCGAGCACCTGACGGCGATGTCCGCGGTCGAGGGCGGTCCCGGGAAGGGCGCGGCCCTCACCTTCGCGGTCCTCGGCCTGATGCTGAGCCGCTCGCTCGACTTCCACCGCCTCGATGGCGCCGACCTGAACCGCCTGTTCGATGCGCTGGAAGCGCAGGCGCGGGCGCTGCCCGGCGATTAGCCCGGCGCGCTCGCCGCCAGCGCCTGGAAGACCAGGGCGTGGCGGGCGGCGAGCGCCGCGACGTCGTGACTGTAGCCGCCGCCGATCACCGCCACGAGGGGGATGCCGCGGGCGCGCGCCTGGCCCACGACGAAGCGGTCCCGGGCGTAGAGGCCCGCGTCGGTGAGCGACAGCCGGCCGAGGCGGTCGTCGCGGTGCGGATCGACGCCCGCGTTGTAGAACACGAGGTCCGGCGCGAGTGCGTCGAGCAGCGCCGGCAGGCGCGCTTCGAGCACCGCGAGGTAGGCGGCGTCGTCGAGGCCGTCGGGCAGGCCGACGTCGAGGTCGCCCGGGATCTTGGCGGTGGGGTAGTTGTTCTCGCAGTGGACCGAGAGGGTGAACAGGTCCGGCGACGATCCGAGGCAGTCGGCCGTGCCGTCGCCCTGGTGCACGTCGAGGTCGACGACCAGGGCGCGGGCGATCGCGCCCTCGGCCTGAAGCGCACGGGCAGCGACGGCCACGTCGTTGAACACGCAGAAGCCCGCGCCCTGCGCGCGCCGCGCGTGATGGCTGCCGCCGGCCGCGCTTCCGGCAAGGCCGTGGGCCAGCGCGAGCCGCGCGGCGAGCAGCGTGCCGCCGACCGAGGCCCGCGCGCGGGCCACGACGCTCGCGTCCACCGGCAGGCCGATCGCCCGTTCGATCGCCCGCGGCACCGCGTGCGCGAGCACGGCCTCGACGTAAGCCGGGTCGTGGGCGAGGCTCAGGAGTTCGACTGATGCCGGCTCCGGCGTCACGAAGCCCCGCGGCGCCAGCCCGCGCGCGGCCAGCACCTCGGCGAGCCGCCCGTACTTGCGCATCGGGAAGCGGTGGCCCGCCGGCAAGCTCGCCTCGTAGGCCGGGTGGAACACCGTCGGCGGGGTCACCGCGCGCCCGTCAGATCCGCGGCGATGCGCTGGGCCAGCGCCTGGCCGCTGTCGAAGGCCGCCTCGATCCGCGGGCCGAGGCACCAGTCGCCGGCCGCACCCAGGCGCTGGGCCGGGTCGTACACGCAGTCCTGCCCGAGCGCGGTCTCGACCATGGCGTAGCGCCAGCGATGGACCGTGGCGTCGATGGGGTGGAGCGGATGCCCGAGGACCGTCGCGAGGGCGGCGAGCAGCGCCGCCTGCACCGCCTCGCGCGGGTCCTCGAGATGCGCGCGCGACCACGCGGGGGCAGCGTGGGCGACGAGGCGGTGTCCGGCGGCGCGCCCCGGCTTCGAGGCCTCGCGCACCACGAGCGCGATCGGCCCCGCGTCCGGTTTGAGGAGATCGTGCGGGAGACCCGGATCGGCGTCGAGGGTCAGCATCAGCGACCAGCACGGCGCGTAGGTCGCCCGCTCGATGCCCGGCAGGACGAGCCCGCTCGCATCCAGGAGCGCTGCCACCTGCGGCGCCGGGAACGTCACCGCGACCGCGTCGAAGTCCGGGGCGGTGGTCCCGGCGGCGTCCGTCACCGTCCAGCGGGCGCCGACGCGACGGACGCCGGTGATCGTCGTGCCGGATGAGACCGGAACCCCGTCGAGGAGGTCGCGCACCGGTGCGGTCATGGTCGGGACGCCGACGAAGCGGGCCTCCGCGCCCCACGGGGCCGCGACCCCCGCCGCAACCCAGGCGTCGCACCGGGCGCGAAACGCGTCGCCCCTGGCGCGAAAATACTGCGCGCCGTGATCGAAGCGGAGATCGGCCTCGGTGCGACGGTTCGCCATGCGGCCGCCCGGTCCGCGGCCCTTGTCGAAGACGTGGACCGCGAAGCCGGCCTCGACGAGCCGCCGGGCCGCCGCGGCTCCCGCCATGCCGGCCCCCAGGACCGCGACCGCGCCTTCGCCCAATGCTCCCGCCTCCGCCGCCGAGGATGCCGCCTGCGCACTGTCATACGGCTGAAATGCCGGCGCTGTTAGGGGCAGGCGGCCGGCGCGGCCGCACGCCGCGGAACCTGCCGGGCCCCGAGAGGCGACGCGCATGAGCCTCCCCCCGTGACGCCGAGCCTGGACGGCCCAGCGATCGCCCTCGCGCTCTGCGCGCTCCTGACCCTCGTCAACCTCGCGAGCGCGGTCCTCGCCGGCCGCGGCATCGGCCGGCCGGCCGGGGCGTCGTCCTTCTCGGCGGGCGCCCCCGTCTCCCTCGTCCGGCCGGTCTGCGGCCTGGAGACGTTCAGCGAGGAGACGCTGGCGCGCGGGTTCCGCCTCGATTACCCGGCCTACGAGATCGTGTTCTGCGTGGCCGACGGGGCCGATCCCGTGGTGCCCCTCGTCCGCCGGCTGATGGCGGCGCACCCCGATGTCCCGGCGCGCATCCTCGTCGGCGACGAGCGCATCAGCGACAACCCGAAGCTCAACAACTGCGTGCGCGGCTGGGAGGCGGCGCGGCACGACTGGATCGTCATCGCCGATTCCAACGTGCTGATGCCGCCCGACTACCTCCAGCGGATGCAGGCGGCGTGGCGCGCCGACACGGGCCTCGTCTGCTCGACGCCGGTGGGCGCCCGGCCGGACGGGCTCTGGGCCGAGGTGGAATGCGCCTTCCTCAACACCCTCCAGGCCCGCTGGCAATATGCCGGTGCGGCGCTCGGTCTGGGCTTCGCGCAGGGCAAGAGCATGCTCTGGCACCGGCCGTTCCTGGAGGCGCGCGGCGGCATCCGGGCGCTCGCCGCCGAGATCGCGGAGGACGCGGCCGCGACCAAGCTCGTCCGGGCGGCGGGGCGCCACGTGCACCTCGTGGCCGCGCCGTTCGAGCAGCCGCTGGGGCGCCGCGGCCCGGCCGAGGTGGTGGCGCGGCAGCTCCGCTGGGCGCGCCTGCGCCGGGTGACGTTCCCGCTGTTCTTCGCCCCCGAGATCGTCAGCGGCACCCTGCTGCCGTTCGTCCTGGCCGGGGCCTACGCGGGCAGCGCGCGCGCGACGGCCGGCCTCCTCGCCATGGCCGGCCTCGTCTACGCTGCGGAGTACCGCTTGGCCGTCCGGGCCGGGTGGCACCGCTCGCCCCGGCTCCTGGCCGCCTTCCTGCTGCGCGACGCCCTGATCCCGCTCGTCTGGTCCGCCGCCTGGCTGCGCCGGGCCACCGTCTGGCGCGGCAACGCCATGGACATCCGCCCGAAATCCGCGCCCGGGACGAGGCGGCCGGCACCATGGGCACGGATAGCCTGAGACGCGCCTCCCGCGACGATCGCGGGTTGCGGATTGTCGGCATCGGCGCGATGGCTCGCTTGCCCACCGTCGACCGGACCCAGCCATTGCGCATCGCGATCCTCGAAGCCGGCAGCCCGCCCGCACGCCTCGGCGACCGCTTCTCCACCTACGGCGCGATGACCGCCCGTCTGCTCGGGTCCGAGCACGCCTGCACGGTGTTCGACGCGCGCGCGGGGCACCTGCCCGATCGTGCGGAGGCCTTCGAGGCCTGCGCGATCACCGGATCGGCCGCGGGCGTGAACGATTCCCTCCCCTGGATCGCAACCCTCGTCGGCTTCCTGCGGGCGCTTCCCACTGACACGAAGTGCGTCGGCCTGTGCTTCGGCCATCAGATCATGGCGGAGGCCTTCGGCGGCCGGGTCGAGAACGTCGGCTGGGGCCTCGGCCTGCACACCTACGACGTGGTCGCGCGGGCGCCCTACACCGACGACGTGGCGCGCATCGTGGTTCCCGTGACGCACCAGGATCAGGTGGTCGAGCGCCCGCCCGGCGCCCGGGTGCTGGCCGGAAGCCGCTTCACCCCGAACGGCGTCCTGGCCTACGCGGACCGCGCCGCCCTCTCCTGCCAGTGCCATCCGGAGTTCGAACCGGACTTCTTCCGCGCGCTGACCGAGGGACATCGGGCGGGCAAGGACGATCCGGATCTCGCGCGTGCGGCGATGGCCTCGCTCGCCGCATCCGACGATCGTGCCCGCGTCGGCGCCTGGATCAGGCGGTTCCTGGCCGAGGCGTGACGGGCGTGGTGTGGTAGAGGAAATCGAACCCCCACGCCTTGCGGCTGGCGATTCCGAGGTTGCCGATCATGCCGCAAGACCGCACGCCCACCGGCGAGCGGCGCAAGCCGAGCCTGGGCGTCTTCGGCCCGCTCACCGTCGACCAGGCCCGCAGGTTTGCCCAGGAGCACCTCGCCGCCGTCCGGGGCGGCGCCGAATGGACGGTGAGGCCGGGTGCATCGCTAGGAAAGCGGGCAACCCCGGCGGCGGCATCGTGCGCACAGGTTGCCCGCCACATCGACCCGCAGCGGCCCGGCCACCGCTCTGCGCGCCCCGATCGGCATCGTCCGTATCTGCCAGGATCGCCACGCAGCGCCGATAATAGACCTTAGCAGGCTGCTGAAGAATTCGGTGGCGGCTTGGCTTTGGCGATGGTTCACCCTGCCGGAGGCGTGGGCGGGGTTTGAACGATGCACGGGCGTGAGGCTGCGGCGGCCAACCTGTTCAGCGACGTGCGGCTGGAGGATCGGGTGCCGGCCGATCATCCCCCGCAGCCGATCCGGGCCCTGGCCGACGAGGTTCTGGCCGGGCTGAGCGCGCGCTTCGAGGGCCTGTACGCGCGGCTGGGTCGGCCCTCGATCCTGCCGGAGATGATGCTTCGAGCCACGCTCCCGCAGGCGTTCTTCTCGGTGCGCTCCGAGCGGATGCTGATGGAGCCGATCGACTGTAACCTGCTGGTCCGCTGGTTCGTCGGGTTGGAGATCGACGTCGCGGTCTGGCACCCGACGGTGTTCACGCACACCCTCGTGCGCTTCCCGAAGCCGCTGGCTCAGATCGCAGCCTGAGGCAGGGGAGAGCTTCCGCCTAGCTCGTCACCGGACGACCCGGCCGGCGCCAGGACGGACAAGCCCAAACCAGACGGACAAGCCCAAAACGGCGAGAAACCTCTCCACCAGCGCCAAACAGAAACTTCTTCAGCAGCCTGCTGGAGCGCTCTCCGCCGAAGTGGACGCTAGTTCGGCGGAAGAGAGCGCATTAAAACAAAGACTGAGAGGCTGTTTGACCTCGATCCGCCCTCGCGCGTTAGCCCTCTGAGGAGGATCGGGCGATGTGGACGGCTTCAGATCGGGAGACCTACAAGGCCGATGGCCGGCGCTACCCGAGCGACCTGACGGATGAGGAGTGGGCGCTGATTGCGCCGCTGGTGTCGGGCTACGACCCTCTGACGGCGGACCTGCGCGAGATGGTCAACGCCTGCCTGTATCTGGAGAAAACGGGCTGCCCGTGGCGCTATCTGCCGACCGACTTCGGCCCCCGCCCGACGGTGCGCACGTGGCACGACCGCTTCCGCGCGGACGGGCTGTGGTCGGAGATGGCAGCCCTGCTGACGCGGGCGGTGCGGCAGAAGCGCGGGCGCCGAGCCGAACCGTCCACGGGCATCCTCGACTCGCAGAGCGTGGCGTGCGGGCCCCAGGCCGGGCCGCGCGGCACGGATGGCAACAAGAAGGTCCGGGGTATCAAGCGCCACGTGCTGACCTGCTCGCTCGGCTTCGTGCTCGCCAGCCTCGTCACGGCGGCCAACGTGCACGACACGCAAGCGGCTGGCGTGTTGCTCGACCGGGCGGCCCAGGCTGGCTGGCGGCTTGAGCGGATCAAGGTCGATGGCATCTACGTCGGCGCGCGCATGGGCGAGGCGGCCGGGCGCCATGGCCTGGACGTCCAGGTCACGACCCGCGAGCGCGACGCCGTGGGCTTCACCCCGCTGCCGCTGCGCTGGCGCATCGAGGCGACGTTTGGCACGCAGACCAAGCGCTACCGCCGCCTGACGCGAAACCTGGAACACAGCCCCGCCGCAGCAGAAGATGCCATCGACATCGCCAACTGTCACCGTCTCATGAAAGACTATCACCGACACACATAGTCAAACAGGCTCTGAGAGCCGTGCTCGATTGCAACGCGATCGGGCACGGCTCTAGCGAAGCGCAGGCCACGGCGCGACGG
>NZ_CAXTBY010000062.1:0-22887 GCF_964242245.1 uncultured Methylobacterium sp.
CTACGGCCGACCGCTGGTGCTGTCCAAGTACTCAACCGAACAGAACGGCGAGGACGAGACCACCACCGGCATCTGCCCCGGCGCGATCGGGGCGAAGAACCAGCAGCCGGCGGCCTACTCGCCGGACACGCGGCTGTTCTACGTACCGACCAACCACATCTGCATGAGCTACGAGCCGTTCCACGTCACCTACGCGCCGGGCATGCCGTTCGTCGGCGCGACGCTGAGCCTTCAGCCGCCGCCCGGGGACACGCGGACCGGCGCCTTCGTCGCGTGGGACGGGACGCGCGGGCAGATCCGGTGGTCGCTGCCCGAGCCGTTCTCGGTGTGGTCGGGCGCGCTCGCCACCGCCGGCGGGGTCGTCTTCTACGGCACGCTGGAGGGCTACCTGAAGGCTGTCGACGCCGCGACCGGCCGGGATCTCTACAGGTTCAAGACCCCGTCGGGCATCGTCGGCAACGTGATGACCTACCGGCACGGCGGCCGTCAGTACGTCGCGGTGCTCTCGGGCGTCGGCGGCTGGGCCGGCATCGGCCTCGCCGCGGGCCTGACCGATCCGTCCGACGGCGCGGGCGCGGTGGGCGGCTACGCGGCGCTCTCCAGCTACACCAGCCTCGGCGGCCAGCTCACGGTGTTTGCGCTGCCCGCGCCCCGATAGCGTCCGAGGGCGCTGCGACGGAGGTTCGCCGGCCGTGCGAACACGCTTGAAGTTCACGCGCCCGCCCGCTACACCGATCCCAACAGTTCTGGTTGCAGTCGCAAGGCTGCGGTTCGGGAGTGGGCCCCACCGGGTCCGCTCTTTTTTATTGCCGCAAGCCCTGCCGCGCCGCCCGCCGGAACGCCGCCGCACCAGCGAGTCCGACCCTGAGCGCAGTCATGCCCGATCCGTTGCCCGATCCATCGGCCGTGTCGTCCGAGAAGCGCCTGGTCCGCGAGACCGGGGTCGCCGCGCGCGTGGTGCAGGTGATCGACGGGCCCGTCGAGGGCCTCGGCTTCCGGCTGGTGCGGGTGAAGGTCTCTAGCGCCAACGGCTGCACCGTGCAGATCATGGTCGAGCGGCCGGACGGCACCATGTCGATCGACGCGTGCGAGGCGGTGAGCCGTGCGATCTCGCCGATCCTCGACCTCGACGATCCGGTCGGCATCGCCTACTATCTCGAGATCTCCTCGCCCGGCATCGACCGGCCGCTGGTACGGGTCTCGGACTTCGCCCGCTGGGCCGGCTACGAGGCCAAGATCGAGCTTGCCGTGCCCCTCGACGGCCGCAAGCGGTTCCGCGGCATCATCGGCGCGCCCGACGCGCAGGGGCTGACCGTGCCGGTCGACCTGGGCGACGTGAAGGCGGGCCTGCCGAGCCGGGTCGACGTGCCGCTGCGCGACCTCGCCGAGGCGCATCTCGTCCTCACCGACGACCTGGTCCGCGAATCACTCCGCCGCGGCGGGGCGCCGCCGCAGGAGGCGGACGACGAGGCCGGGGAGGCGGATGAGCCGCAGGACGCGGCATCGCCCGCCGGACCCTCGCCGAAGCGGTCCGCGCCCGGGGGCATCAAGTCCAAGGGGACCGGGGGCGCCAAGCCGGTGAAGGCCAAACCGGCCAGGCCCGCCTCGGACGGGCCCAGGAAACCCGCGACCACCAAGGCGGCCCGCCTCAAGGACCGCGACTCGCTCCACTGAGGCCGCGCCCCGCGTCGCAGCGCGGCCGCGGGACCGGCATTCATAGAAGAAGGACCGACACCGATGGCCGTCGTCAGCGCCAACAGGCTCGAACTCCTGCAGATCGCGGACGCGGTCGCCAGGGAGAAGATGATCGACCGCTCCGTCGTGATCGACTCGATGGAGGAGGCGATCGCCAAGGCTGCCCGCTCGCGCTACGGCGCCGAGACGGACGTGCACGCCGAGATCGACCAGAAGAGCGGCGCGCTGCGCCTGTCCCGGCACCTGCTCGTGGTCGATCTCGTCGAGAACGACGCCCGCGAGATCACCCTCGAACAGGCCCGGCGCTACAATCCCGGCGCGCTCGTCGGCGACGTGATCTCCGACACGCTCCCGCCGTTCGAGTTCGGGCGGGTGGCGGCGCAGTCGGCCAAGCAGGTGATCGTCCAGAACATCCGCGACGCCGACCGCGACCGCCAGTTCGACGAGTACAAGGACCGCGTCGGCGAGATCGTCAACGGCCTGGTCAAGCGGGTCGAGTACGGCAACGTCATCGTCGATCTCGGCCGCGGCGAGGGCATCGTGCGCCGCGACGAGATGATCCCGCGCGAGACGTTCCGGCCCGGCGACCGCATCCGCTCCTACCTCTTCGACGTCCGCCGCGAGGTGCGCGGGCCCCAGGTCTTCCTGTCGCGCTCGCACCCGCAATTCATGGCCAAGCTCTTCGGCCAGGAGGTGCCGGAGATCTACGACGGCATCGTCGAGGTAAAGGCGGTGGCCCGTGATCCCGGCTCGCGCGCCAAGATCGCGGTGATCTCCCGCGACGGGAGCATCGATCCGGTCGGTGCCTGCGTCGGCATGCGCGGCTCCCGCGTCCAGGCCGTCGTCGGCGAGCTTCAGGGGGAAAAGATCGACATCATCCCCTGGTCCGAGGATCAGGCGACCTTCATCGTGAACGCCCTCCAGCCGGCGGAGGTGGTCAAGGTGGTGCTCGACGAGGAGGCCGACCGCATCGAGGTGGTGGTGCCCGACGACCAGCTCTCGCTCGCCATCGGCCGCCGCGGCCAGAACGTGCGGCTGGCCTCCCAGCTCACCGGCTGGGACATCGACATCCTGACGGAGGCCGAGGAATCCGAGCGCCGCCAGAAGGAGTTCGCCGAGCGGACGCAGGTGTTCATGGAGGCGCTCGACGTCGACGAGACGGTGGGCCAGTTGCTGGCGGCGGAGGGGTTCCGCACCGTCGAGGAAATCGCCTACGTCGACACGCAGGAGCTGTCCTCGATCCAGGGCCTCGACGAGGAGACCGGCGCCGAGATCCAGGCCCGCGCGCAGGACCACCTCGCCCGCATCGAGGGGGAGCACGATGCCCGCCGCACCGAGCTCGGCGTCCAGGACGAACTGCGCGAGATCGAGGGCCTGACCACGCCGATGCTGGTGGCGCTTGGCGAGAACGAGGTGAAGACGATCGAGGATCTGGCCGGCTGCGCCACCGACGACCTCGTCGGCTACACCGAGGGGCGCGGCCCGGAGGCCAAGCGCCACGCCGGCTACCTCGACGCGTTCGAGCTCTCGCGCACGGATGCCGAGGGCATGATCATGGCAGCCCGCCTCCACGCCGGCTGGATCGAGGCGCTGCCCGAGCCGGAAACGACGGAGGGTGAGGAAGCCGCCGCCGAGGCGGAGGCGCACTGAAGCCGGGTCGGTGGCGACGATGCGGGCGCCGATCCCGATCGCGGACGAAGGCACCGAGGGCATCGCCCTTGATGCCGGCCCGAATCGCGGCCGCCAGGGATCGCTGCGGACCTGCATCGTCACGCGGACCGCCCAATCGCCGGACGGGATGATCCGCTTCGTCCTCGGGCCGGACGGCACGGTGGTGCCGGATCTGCGCGCCCGGCTGCCGGGCCGCGGCGCCTGGGTCTGCGCACGGCGGGCGGACATCGCGACGGCCGTGAAGAAGCGGGCGTTCAACCGGGCGTTCAGGACCCCGGACGCGGCGGCGCCCGCCGACCTGCCCGACCGGATCGCGGCGGCCCTGCGGGCGGATCTGCGCCAAGCGATCGCGCTGGCCAACAAGGCCGGCTGCGTCGTGGCGGGATTTGCCAAGGTCGAGGCCGCGATCGGCGGCCAGCCCGGGGCGGCGGCCGTGATCCACGCTTCTGACGCGAGCCCGGACGGCCGGCGCAAGCTCGGCGCGGCATTGCACCGGCGGCACGGCGATGCCATGTCCCGCGTACCGATCATCGACGACCTGTCCGAGGACGAATTGGACATGGCCTTGGGTCGGGATCATGTGATACACGCGGCACTCGTCGCAGGAGTCGGGGCCGCCGGCTGCCTGGTGCGTTGGCGTCGGCTGCGCTCCTTCGAGGGCGCCGCTGCGGCGATCGAGGAGCGCGGAGCCGCCGGACACGGCGGGGACGGCTTCCCTCTGCACGACGATGCCGTGACGGATTAGGCCGGCGCTCCGCAGGTTGCCGGTTCACGCGACGATGGAAACCCTCAGGGTTCAGGCTGAATGAGCGATACGAACAATCCGGGCGACAAGACGATGAGTAAGACTCCGGCGAAGCCGCTCTCCTTGAAGCGTCCGATCGAGCAGGGGACCGTGCGCCAGAGCTTCTCCCACGGCCGCTCCAAGCAGGTCGTGGTCGAGACGGTGAAGCGCCGCATCATCGGCGCGAGCCCCGCGCCCGTCGCCCCCGTTGCAGCACCCGTGCGGGTTGCGCCGCCGCCGCCGGCTGCACCCAGGCCCGCCCAGCGCTCCGCCTCCGGCGTCGTGCTGCGCACGCTGAGCGAGCAGGAGAGCGCTGCCCGCGCCGCCGCGTTGGCCGATGCCCAGCGCCGCGAGCAGGAAGTCCGTCGCCAAGCCGAGGTGGAAGCCGAGGCGCGTCGCGCCCGGGCCGCCGCCGAGGAGCGCGAGCGCGAGGTGGCCGCCGCTGCCAAGCGCGCCGAGGAGGCGCGCCGCCAGGAGGACGAGAAGCGGCGTGCGGCCGAGGCCGTTGCGGCAGCCGCCGCGGCCGCAACGCCGAGCACGGCCGCGGAGCCCGCTCCCGCGCCGGCTTCTGTTGCACCAGCGGGGGACGCAGCCGCACCAGCCGCACCGTCCGCGGTGGCGGCACCGGTCGCTGCCAAGCCTGCACCCGCCCCGCGTCCCGTCGCTGTGCCTGCCGCTCCGCCGGCTCCCCGCGCCGCCCCGTCGCCGGCGCGTCCGGCCTCCGCGACGGCTCGGCCGCCGCTGACCGCACGCCCGACGCCCGCCGAACCGCGCAAGACCATCACCGCGGACGTGCGCAAGCCGCAGAACCTGAACTTCATGGCCCGCCCCGCCGCGGCGCCGGAGCCGGAGAAGAGCGCGAGCCCGACCACCGCGGCGCGTCCGGCCGGAACGGCCGCGCGTCCGCCCGCCCGCCCGGCCGCGAACGAGGACGAGAGCGAGACCAAGCGCGTGATCCGGCGTCCCGGCATGCCGCTCAAGATCATCACGCCGCCCAAGACCCCGAAGCAGCCCGGCGGCGACCGCAGCCGTGGCCGCCTCACCATCGCCACCGCCACGTCGGGCGAGGACGAGCGCACCCGCTCGATCGCCTCCTTCCGCCGCCGCCAGCAGCGCATGAGCGGCAGCCGGCAGGTCGAGCAGAAGGAGAAGCTGACCCGCGAGGTGACGATCCCGGAATCGATCACGATCCAGGAACTCGCCAACCGCATGTCGGAGCGGGCGGTCGACGTGATCCGCCTGCTGATGAAGCAGGGCGAGATCCATAAGATCACCGACGTGATCGATTCGGATGCGGCGCAGATCATCGCCGAGGAGATGGGCCACACCGTGCGCCGCGTCGCCGAGTCGGACGTGGAAGAGGGCCTGACCTCGGACGAGCCGGATCTCGACGAGGATCTCGATCCGCGTCCCCCGGTCGTCACGATCATGGGTCACGTCGATCACGGCAAGACCTCGCTGCTCGACGCGATCCGCAAGGAGCACGTGGTCGATGGCGAGGCCGGCGGCATCACCCAGCACATCGGCGCCTACCAGGTCGCGTCGCCGGGTGGCGACATGATCACCTTCATCGATACTCCCGGCCACGCGGCCTTCACCTCCATGCGGGCGCGCGGCGCCAAGGTGACGGACATCGTCGTGCTCGTGGTGGCGGCCGACGACGGCGTGATGCCCCAGACCATCGAGGCGATCCAGCACGCCAAGGCCGCGGGCGTCCCGCTGATCGTGGCGATCAACAAGATCGACAAGCCCGAGGCGAAGCCGCAGCGGGTGCGCACCGAACTGCTGCAACACGACATCCAGGTCGAGTCGATGGGCGGCGAGACGCTGGAGTTCGAGGTCTCCGCCAAGACCGGCGACGGCCTGCCGGAACTGCTCGAAGGCCTGCAGCTCCAAGCCGAGATCATGGCTCTGCGCGCCAACGAGAAGCGCGACGGCGAGGGCACGGTGATCGAGGCCAAGCTCGATCGCGGCCGCGGCCCCGTGGCGACCGTGCTCGTGCAGCGCGGCACCCTGTTCACCGGAGACATCGTCGTCGCCGGCGCCGAGTGGGGCCGCGTGCGCGCGCTGATCGACGACCAGGGCGAGAACATCCAGTATGCCGGCCCGTCCGTGCCGGTCGAGGTTCTCGGCTTCAACGGCACGCCGGATGCCGGCGACCGGGTCGTCGTGGTGCCGAACGAGGCCCGTGCCCGCGAGGTCACGGAATACCGCGCCCGTACGAAGCGCGAGCGCCAGAACGCCCGCACGGGTGGCGCCAACCGCTCGCTCGTCGACATGATGCGCGACCTCAAGGAGGGTGCCGGCCGCAAGGAACTGCCGGTGCTCATCAAGGGCGACGTGCAGGGCTCGGTCGAGGCGATCTCCGGCGCGCTGGAGAAGCTCGGCAACGACGAGGTCTCGGCCCGCATCCTGCTCGCGGGCGTCGGCGGCATCACCGAGTCGGACGTGACGCTGGCGACCGCGTCGAAGGCGGTGGTGATCGGCTTCAACGTCCGCGCCCACAAGGAAGCGCGCGAGCTCGCCGAGCGCAACGACGTCGAGATCCGCTACTACAACATCATCTACGACCTCGTGGACGACATCAAAGCCACGCTGTCGGGGATGCTGCCGCCGACGCTGCGCGAGGAGCGCCTGGGCGAGGCCTTCATCCAGGAGATCTTCGAGGTCTCGAAGGTCGGCAAGGTCGCCGGCTGCCGCGTCTCCGACGGCGTCGTCGAGCGCGGCGCCCATGTCCGCCTGATCCGCGACAGCGTCGTGATCCACGAGGGCAAGCTGAAGACGCTCAAGCGCTTCAAGGACGACGCCAAGGAGGTCACGTCCGGCCAGGATTGCGGCATGGCGTTCGAGAACTTCGAGACCATGCGCGCAGGCGACATCATCGAGTGCTACCGGGTCGAGGAGATCCGCCGCACCCTCTGAGTCGGTTCGCTCGAATCGACACGGCGGCCGCGGCTCCTGCCGCGGCCGTCTTTTTTCGTATCCCTCCACTGACACGGGACGGTCCCCGCCGGATCGCGGCGCCGGACCGAAGACGCAATGGCCCAGAAACCGCCTCAGACCGGCCCGTCCCAGCGCCAGCAGCGCGTGGCCGAACTCATCCGCCACGCGCTCGCCGAGGTGCTTCAGCGCGGCGACATCCAGGACCCGGTGCTCGGCTCGCACGTGGTGACGGTGCCGGAGGTGCGGATGTCGCCCGATCTCAAGCTCGCTACCGCCTACGTCATGCCGCTCGGCGGCATGGACGAGGCCCCGGTGATCGCAGCACTTGAACGGAACCGGAAGGCCCTGCGCCAGGAAGTTGCCCGCCGGGTGAACCTGAAATACGCCCCCGAGCTGCGCTTCCGCCGCGATGAGACCTTCGACGAGGCCGCCCGGATCGATCAGTTGCTGCGCAACGAGCGGGTTCAGCGCGACCTCGAAAGGGCGGGGCCCGAGGCGGACGAGCCGGAGGCCGGCCGGGGACATTGACCGGCGGCTCCGGAACCTTGCCACTCGCCGGACATCTTCACCACCGCGTGCAGATGCCCCCGGGCCCGATCCACACCGCACCGCCCGCCGCACCGACGCCGATCAAAGACATGATGCCGACCGAGGTTGCCATGAACGACGTTCCAACCGCCGAGCATCCGGCGCCCGCGCCCGAGATGCCGCAATCGGGCGAGCGCCGGAGCCAGGACGGTCGCCAGCCGCTCCGCGGCGGCCCGCGGCCGGACCGGCCGAAGAAGCGCGACGTGTCCGGCTGGGTCATCCTCGACAAGGGTGTCGGCATGACCTCGACCCACGCCGTCGCCGTGGTGAAGCGCGCCTTCAACGCCAAGAAGGCGGGACACGCCGGCACCCTCGACCCGCTGGCCTCGGGCATCCTGCCGATCGCGCTGGGCGAGGCGACCAAGACCGTTCCGTTCGTGATGGACGGGCGCAAGGCCTACCGCTTCGCCGTGACCTGGGGGATCGAGACCGACACCGACGACGCGGAGGGCCGCCCGGTCGCGACGAGCGACGCGCGCCCGACCCGCGAGGCGGTCGAGGGCGCGCTCCCGGCCTTCGTCGGCGCCATCGAGCAGGTTCCGCCGCGCTACTCCGCGATCAAAATCCAGGGCGAGCGCGCCTACGACCTCGCCCGCGAGGGCGAGGTCGTCGAGCTGGTGGCCCGCCCCGTGCAGATCGACCGCCTCGCGGTCGTCGAGCACGTGCCCGACCGCACGGTGATCGAGGCGGAGTGCGGCAAGGGCACCTATGTCCGCGCGCTGGCCCGCGATCTCGGGCGCAGGCTCGGCTGCTTCGGCCACGTCTCGGCGCTCCGCCGAACCCGCGTCGGCCCCTTCGCGGAAGCCGATGCGTGCAACGTCGCGGGTCTCGATGCCGCCGGCCCCGACGGCAGCGTCGCCCACCTCCAGCCGGTGGAGGCGGCGCTCGACGCGATCCCCGCCGTCTCGATCTCGCGCGACATGGCGATGCGCCTGATGCGCGGCCAGCCGGTCATCCTGCGCGGCCGCGACGCCCCGGTCGAGGGCAAGATCTTCGCGACCTGCGGCGGCATCCTGGTGGCCGTCGGCGACGTGGAGCGGGGCGAACTCGTGCCGCACCGGGTGTTCCACCTCGGCGGGACGGCGGCCCGCGCGTCCTGAGCGGACCAAGACGTGGCGTGCTGTCGTTCGCGCCCCGCCTCCTTCCGGTCGACCCGCAGGCTGCGGCGGACCACGATCAGGTGCCAGACCGCAAGACCGGGAGCGGCGCGTTCAACGGCGGTCGAGGCGATCACGGCGTCCCCTCCCCGCGCTCCGCCTTCGCGGCGTCCGCCGTGGCCCGGTCCCGGCGTATGCCGCGTTTGAGCACCACGAGCTGCCAGATCGCCAGCCCGAGGCCGAGGGCGAAGACGAGGCCGATATCGAAGGCGGCAAACAGCGGATTGCTCACGCGGCCTCGCGGCCCAACGCCTCCCGCTCGCGCAGGGCCTCGATCATGTCGAGGACGCGCACGACCTGACCTGGGAAGTCCCACCAGGCCGAGCCGGACGCGGGCGGCGCCGGCACGGCGCCGATCAGGTAGGCCGTCTCGGGCAGGCTCGGCGCATCGCGCTCGGCCCGCGTCGGGAGCGGAAGCGTCGCGCGAGCCAGCAGCACCGCCTTGCGCCCGCCCGAGACGCGGGCGCGCCGGGTGAGGCTGTCGAAGCCGTTCGCCGCGATCGCGCGGCCGATCTCGGCGTAGATCAGCCGGGCGGCCCGGATCGCCGGGCGGCAGGCGAGCGGCAGCCCGCCGATCCCGGCCTCGGAGCGGGCGTAGAGCACGTCGGCGGCGGCGAGCAGGCGGGCGACCACGTCGGCGAGCGCGTCGGTCATCGCGGGCTCGGCGAGGAACGCGTCCGGGTCGATGCCGGCCTCGTCGAGCCAGTCCAGCGGCAGGTAGAGGCGGCCCGCGCGGGCATCTTCGCCGACGTCGCGGGCGATGTTGGTGAGCTGCATCGCCACGCCGAGGTCGCAGGCCCGGGCGAGCACCGCCGGGTCGCGCACCCCCATGATCAGCGTCATCGTGGCTCCCACCGAGGCGGCGACGCGCGCGGCGTAGGCGCAGAGGTCGGCGAGCGTCGCGTAGCGGCGCCCGGCAGCATCCCAGGCCAGCCCCTCGATCAGCGCCGCCGGCAGGGCGTGCGGGATCGCGTGCTCAGTGACGATGTCGGCGAGCGCCCGGTCGGCCGGGCTGTCGGCCGGGCCGCCGGCATAGATCCCGTCCAGACGCGCTTCGAGCCGCGCGACCATCCCCTGCGATGCGCCGATCTGCGCCCCGTCGACCATGTCGTCCGACAGCCGACAGAAGGCGTAGAGGCCGTAGGCCGCTCGGCCGACCTTCGACGGCAGCAGGCGCGAGGCCGCGTAGAAGCTGCGCGAGCCCGTACGGATGGCCGCGCGGCAGGCGGCATGGTCGGCGGCCGAGGCATGAGGGGTTGCCTGGGGCGAGATGCCCGGTGCGACGGCGAAAGCCTCAGGCGAAGACGCGGGCATCCGGCACCACCGTATCGAGGACCCTGGCCGTGGAGAGGACGCCGGGCAGGCCGGCGCCGGGATGGGTGCCCGCGCCCACGAGGAACAGGTTGCGCACATCCTCGGACGCGTTGTGCGGCCGGAACCACGCCGATTGGGTCAGGACCGGCTCCAGTCCGAAGCCGGACCCGCGGAAGCTCAGGAAGTCGTCGGCGAAATCCTGCGGCGTCGTCACCTTCGAGGTAACGATCGCGTCCGAGAGCCCCGGCAGCACGGTGGCTTCGAGATGGGCCGCGATCCGCCGCCGGTAGGGCTCGGCGAGCGCTGCCCAGTCCTGGCCGCCGGCGAGGTTGGGCACGGGCGAGAGCACGTAGAAGGCATCATGCCCGGGGGGCGCCAGCATCGGGTCGGTCTCCGTCGGCCGGTGCAGGTAGAGCGAGACATCCTCGGCGAGGTGTTTCCTGCGGAAGATGTCGTCGAGCAGTGCGCGGTAACGGGGACCCATCAGGATCGTGTGGTGGGCGACCTCCGGATATTTTCGCTTGGTGCCGAAGTACCACACGAACAGCCCCATGGAGGAATGGGCGCGCTCGATCTTGCGGTCCGTCCACCTGCGGCGGACGGCGGGCGGCAGCAGCGTGCGGTAGGTGTGGGCGGAATCGGCGTTCGAGACCACGATGTCGGCCGTGATCCGCTCGCCGTCGGTGAGCCGCACGCCGGTGGCCGCGCCGCCCGCCACCAGGATCTCGGCGACGTCGGCGTTGCAGCGCAGGCGTCCGCCCTGCCCCGCGATCAGGCCGACCAGCCCGTCGACGAGGCGGCCGGTGCCGCCCATGGCGAAGTGCACGCCCCAGCGCCGTTCGAGGTGTGCGATCAGGCAGTAGATCGCGCTCGCCCGGAACGGACTGCCGCCGATCAGCAGGGGGTGGAAGCTGAAGATCGTGCGCAGGCGCTCGTCGCGGATGTACTTGGCCACCACGTCGTAGACGCTGCGATGCCCCCCGAGCCGCAGGAGGTCCGGGGCGATCCGCAGCATGTCGCCGACGTTCGCGAACGGGACGTGGCCGAGTTCCTCGAAGCCGACGCGGAAGATCGCCTCGCTCCGGGCCATGAAGCGCTCGTAGCCCGCGACATCGCCGGCTGAGAACTTCGCCACCTCCCGCCTCATCGCGAAAAGGTCGCCGCTGTAGTCGAAGGTGGCGCCGTCGTCGAACCGGATGCGGTAGTAGGGCCGCATCGGCACGAGCGTCACGTCGTCCGCCATGCGGCGGTCACAGAGCGCCCACAACTCCTCGAACAGGAACGGCGCGGTGACGATGGTGGGGCCGGCATCGAACACGAAGCCGTCCTGCCGGTGGACGCGGGCCCGGCCGCCGGGCCGGTCGAGGCGCTCCAGCACCGTGACGCGATAGCCGCGCACCCCGAGCCGGATCGCCGCGGCCAATCCCCCGAAGCCGCTGCCGATGACGACGGCGTGGGGCCGCCGATCCGTCGATGTCAGTTTTTCTGACGCGTCGAGTGTCAACATAGTCTGACAGTAGGTGCGGATGCCGCCGACAGGCAAGCGGCTTTTTGCACGAGATTTCACCTCAGGCCGTCGGCTGCCCCGCGACGGACAAGCCCAGCGCATCGGCTTCGGCGAGAATGGCCGCAGCGACGCGCTCCGGCGCTTCCTCGTGGGCGAGGTGGCCGAGGTTGCGCAGCAGGGCGACGCGGGCATCGGCCAAGCGGTCGCGCACCGCGAAGGCGGTGTCGGGGGCGATCGCCTTGTCGTCGGAGCCGACGACGAGCAGCGTTCGGACCGCGAGGCGCGGCAGGTCGCGGTCTAGCGCATCGAGGTTCCAGTTCGCCATCATGCCGAGGGCGCCCGCCACGTGGCCGGGTTTTCGGAACAGGCCGCGGTAGAGATCGAGCCCGGACGCGTCGAGGCGCGAGCCGGTGCCCTGGATCAGGCGCTGGACCGCGGCGCTGTCCGCCGTCCAGGCGAAGAGCTTCGGCGTGACGGGGTTGAGGAACAGCATTCGCGCCATGCCCGGGAACAGCACCGAGGCCAGTCCCGGAAACGGCTTCAGGGCGCCGTTCAGCGCGACCAGAAGTTTCGGGTCGAGCCGCCCGTCGAGGCACATCCGGGCGAGGATCGCCGCACCCGCAGAATGCCCGACGGCGATCGTCGGCGCGGCGCCGAGGTCGGACAGGAGGTCGGCCAGCGCCGAGGCCATGCCGGGCAGAGAGAGCCGGCCCGCGGGCAGCGGATCGGTGAAGCCGTGACCAGGCAGGTCCGCCGCGATCACCCGGAACCGGTTCGCCAGCAGGGGCATCAGCCCGCGCCAGGAGTGGGTGGCGGCCCCGGTGCCGTGGACGAGGAGCAGCACGGGCGCGCCCGCCGGCCCCATCTCCTGCACGTGCCAGCGCAGGCCGGAGGCCTCGACGAAGCGGCTCGCCTCGCGATGCGGCCAATTGCGCCCGTCGCGCTCCCAGACCGGGCGATCGTCGGACATCGGCGTCGTTCCCCCCAGAGCATTTTCCATGATCCTCGGATCACGAAAAATGCTCTATCTTCTTATGTGGTCGCATTTTCTTCACGCGAGCCGGCAACCACCTCGCTTGAAAATGCTCTAGAGCTTGCGCCAACGCGGACGCGGTGCCGAACGTTGCCCGCAATCGGGCGCCCTCGGGGATCGGATCAGGCCGCCGCCGACCGCACCGCCGCGCTGAGCCGTCCGGCATCGGCCTGCGGCAGGGGCAGGTAGCGGGCGCCCATCGCCCCCGCCAGCGTCTTCGCGGCCTCCTGCGGCCGCGGCGCGGTGTCGATGAGGATTGCCACGCAGCCCGATGCGCGAAACCGCCGCGCCGCCACCAGCGCATCGTCGGTCGCCTGCGGCCGGCCGGGCTCCCCCGCGCGGGTGATGTTGGCGCGCCCGTCGGTGAGCAGCACCACCAGCGGGGTGCCGCCGCCGCGGCGGACGCTCAGCGCGACCGCGGCCGCCGCGTCGAGACCGGCGGCAAGCGGCGTGCCGCCGCCGCCGGGCAGGCCGGCGAGCCCGCGCTTGGCCCGCACCAGCGAGCGCGTCGGCGGCAGGACGAGGTCGGCACCCCGCCCCCGGAAGGCGACGAGCGCGACCCGGTCGCGCCGGACGTAGGCCTCGGCCAGCAGCAGCTCGACGGCGCCCTTGGCCTCCGCCAGCCGCTCCAGGGCCGCCGAGCCGGAGGCGTCGACCGCGAAGATCGTCGTGCTCTCGCTGCGTTGGCGGTATCGCGTGATCCGGAAATCCTCCGGCCTCACGATGATGGTCCGAGCGGGGTGCGTCGCGCCGGCCTCGGCCTGCCGGAGGCGCTGCCAGGGGGCGGCCGCCCGCAAGGTCGCAAGCAGGGCGAGCCGTCCGCGCCGCGGATCGCCCGCCCGCGCGCCGATCGGCCGGCCCTGGCGGGACGCTGCTGCCGCCGCGCCGGCTTTCCCCGCCCGGCTTCGGCCGGGCAACGGGGTCCCCGCGGCCAGGGTCGCGAGCAGGCCCGGCGGGATCGCGGCCTGAACCGCGGCGAGCACGACGTCGTCGAGGCTCGGCTCGCGGTTGTCGCGCGGCTCCGCCCCCGCGTCGTCGCGCGGCTCGGGCGGCGTGTCCGCCTGCGGCGACGGCTCCCGGTCCGGTTCGGGCTCGGCATCGTCGCCGGGCGCCTCGACGGCGGGACGACGCGTCGCCCGCGGCGCGAGGACCAGCCGCGCCGCCTCGACGATGTCGGCCTCGGCAAGGATTACGCGGCCGTCGCGCGCGGCGATCAGCCGGGCGATGCGCAGCGCCAGCAACGGACCGCGCAACGAAGCGACGCCGAGGGCGTCGGCCGCGGCGCAGAGCGCGGCGACGGCCTCGGCGGCATCGTCGGATGAAGCGGGAGGATCGCCGCGCCGCGCGCTCTCCCGGGGGGGGAGGGGCGCGTCCTCTCCGGCTGCGTCACGCCCCTCATCCCGTCCTCCTCCCTCCGCCAGAAGGGACCCGCGCCCGATCCGGCCGAGATCGATCGCAGGCGAAGCCATGACGTCCCGCATCCCCAGCCCGGTCAGGTCGAGGTCGAAGGCGAGGCGCTCCGTGAGCGCGGCGGGCGGCGCCTCGTCGTCGAGCCCCTCGTCCAGCAGCACCACGCCGACCCGCGCCGGCCGGCCCTCGCCGAAGCCGTCGCGCTCGAGCGCGAGGCGACCGGTGTCGAGCACTGCTGCGAGGCGGGCCGCGGTGCCGGGTGACAGGCGCTCGGCCATCGGCACCACCACGAGCCCGCCATCGGCCTCGGCCAGCAGCCCCGCCTGCGCCACCGGCCGCCCGGCGGCCAGGGTCGCCGCGAGGTCGAGGCCCCCGAGCAGGCGGTCGTCGGCGATGTCCGGTGGGCAGCGCCGCATCGGGCGTCCCGCCGGCAGGCTCCGCACGAGCAGGGCGAGCCACGCGTCGCGCACCGGGCCGGCGCCGGCCCGCAGCCGAACCCCGCCGCAGCCGTGCGGGTCCGCGGCCAGCAGTTCGGCCACGCGCACCGCGTCGGACCACGGCGCGCCCTCGCCCGGAGGCGTCACGCCAGCACCTCGGCGACCGCCCGCGCCACGCGGGCAGTGGAGCCGGCCTCGTCCAACGGGTTGCGGCGCAGGCGGTGGCGGAGCGCGGCCGGGGCGATGCGGCGGACGTGGTCGATCGTGACGGCCGCGGCGCCGTCCAGCGCCGCGAGCGCGCGGGCAGTGCGCATCAGGGTGAGCTCGCCGCGCAGGCCGTCGGTGCCGAGCGCGAGGCAGAGTTTCGCGCAG
Source organism: uncultured Methylobacterium sp. (assembly GCF_964242245.1). Taxonomy (NCBI): domain Bacteria; kingdom Pseudomonadati; phylum Pseudomonadota; class Alphaproteobacteria; order Hyphomicrobiales; family Methylobacteriaceae; genus Methylobacterium; species uncultured Methylobacterium sp. The sequence continues at coordinate 14,912 of NZ_CAXTBY010000062.1, forward strand.
GCCTCCAGCACCGCGTCGGGGACGACGACGGCGGGAAGCCGCTCGCGGGCGAGCGTGATCTGCTCCGCGACTGCCTGCTCCGCCTTCGCGTAGGTCGCGCAGAAGCCGGACGCGTCGCGCTCGTAGGCGTCGCGGCGGCGGACCACGTCGATGCGGATCGCGATGTCGGTCGGCGTCGTCACCTCGACGGCGAGCCCGAACCGGTCGAGGAGCTGGGGCCGCAGTTCCCCCTCCTCCGGGTTGCCGCTGCCGACCAGCACGAAGCGCGCCGGGTGGCGCACGGAGAGGCCCTCGCGCTCGACGGTGTTCACGCCGCTCGCGGCCACGTCGAGGAGCAGGTCGACGAGGTGGTCCTCCAGCAGGTTGACCTCGTCGATGTAGAGGAATCCGCGATTGGCCCGCGCCAGCAGCCCCGGCTCGAACGCCTTCTCGCCGAGCGTCAGCGCCCGCTGCAGGTCGAGCGCCCCGACGACCCGGTCCTCGGTGGCGCCGAGCGGCAGGTCGACGACGGGGACGGGCACGAGGTGCGACGGACGGTCGGCCGGTGCTCGCCGCAGCTCTTCACCTGCCGCGTCGGGCTCCCTCTCCCAGGGGGAGAGGGCGGGGGTGCGGGGTGTGCGTCGTCCGGAGAGATCACGCCCCTCACCCTGTCCCTCTCCCCCTGGGAGAGGGGACCCGCGCTGGCTCGATCGGCCCAAATCCTCGGATGACGCTGCGGATCGCGCGGAGCAGTGCGGGCACGCTTCGGCCGGCGCCTCGGGATCGCAGGCATAGGGACACCCGACGACCGCGCGCATCCGCGGCAGCAGCCCGGCCAGCGCCCGGATCGCGGTGGATTTGCCGGTGCCGCGGTCCCCGAACACCAGCACCCCGCCGACGGACGGATCGACCGCCGCGATCAGGAGCGCTTGGCGCATCTCGTCCTGGGCGACGATGGCTGTGAAGGGGAAGGTGGTCACGCGTGCGTCACTCGACGGCTCATGTGGCTTCGCACGTTCTGCCCATCCGCGATTCAAGGATGAGGCCGACGGTAGAGGATCGTTCGGGATGCGAGCGTAGGATCGGTCTTCGAGGGGCGCAAACCTTGACCACTGCGTCTTTTCCCCGTTGCGGGTTTGCGGATGTACAAATCGCTCCACGCGATCCGAAATGGGCGCGGGTCCCGCACCCTTAGCGGGAGAGGGACAGGGTGAGGGATGAGAACTGTCCGGAAAGGTCACGCCCCTCACCCCAACCCTCTCCCCCTGGGAGAGGGGGTCGCTCGATTCATGCAGCACCCCTCGCAAGATGTGCAAATCCGCAACCCTCTGCGAGACAGGGCGGCCCGCGTAGCGGATCGATACAGGGGAGCGCCGTATCCAGAGATGTCGCTCCCCTCTTCCGACCCTCGCGTGAGCCGAGGGCCACCCGCCCACGCTAAAGGGAGAAGGGAGACTCCGGAGGGTTACTCCGCCGCCTGCTTCTGCAACCCGATCCGCCCCCAGATCGCGGCCAGCGCCCCGACGAGATGGTCGATGTCGGCGTCCGAGTGCAGCGGCGAGGGCGTGATCCGCAGGCGTTCCGTGCCGCGCGCCACGGTCGGGTAGTTGATCGGCTGCACGTAGATGCCGAACTCGTCGAGCAGGGTGTCGGAGATCGCCTTGCACAGGACGGGATCGCAGACCATCACCGGGACGATGTGGCTCTCGTTGGGCAGGTACGGGATGCCCGCGGCGTCCAGTTTTTCGCGCACGCGCTGCACGCGCTCCTGGTGGCGGGCGCGCTCGGCGCCGCTCCGCTTGAGATGGCGGATGCTCGCCGCAGCGCCCGCGGCCACCGCCGGCGGCAGCGAGGTGGTGAAGATGAAGCCCGAGGCGAAGCTGCGCACGAAGTCGCAGAGCTTCTCGGAGGCCGTGATGTAGCCGCCGTGGACGGCGAACGCCTTGCCCAGTGTGCCCTCGATCACGTCGAGCCGATGAGCGAGCCCCTCGCGCTCGGAGATGCCGCCGCCGCGCGCCCCGTAGAGGCCGACCGCGTGGACCTCGTCGAGGTAGGTCAGCGCGCCGTGGGCCTCGGCCACGTCGCAGATCTCGGCGATGGGCGCGATGTCGCCGTCCATCGAGTAGACCGATTCGAAGGCGACGAGCTTGGGCTTGGCCGGATCGAGCATCCGCAGCTTGCGGTCGAGGTCCTCCGGGTCGTTGTGGCGGAAGATCTGGCGCTCGGCGCGGCTCGCGCGGATGCCCTCGATCATCGAGGCGTGGTTTTCGGAATCCGAGAGCACGATGCAGCCGGGCAGCTTGCCGGCCAGCGTGCCGAGCGCCGCCCAGTTCGAGACGTAGCCGGAGGTGAACAGCAGCGCCGCCTCCTTCTGGTGCAGGTCGGCGAGTTCGCGCTCCAGCAGCACGTGGTAGTGGTTGGTGCCGGAGATGTTGCGGGTGCCGCCGGCGCCCGCGCCGCAGCGGTCGAGCGCCTCGTGCATCGCCCCGAGCACGTCCGGGTGCTGGCCCATGCCGAGGTAGTCGTTCGAGCACCACACCGTCACGGGGCGCGCGCCGTCCGGCCGGTGATGCGTCGCGTGCGGGAAGCGCCCGGCCTGCCGTTCGAGGTCGGTGAAGACGCGGTAGCGGCCCTCGCGGTGGAGGTTGTTGAGCTGGGCGCCGAAGAAGGCTTCGTAATCCATACCGCGTCTCCCCTGTCCTCGTGTCGGCACGGGTATCTTCCCGCGTCTCAGGCCGCGTCGCGCCGGCCGTGCTCGGCCGGCTCGTTCGTTTCGATCGTTGCCGGCGCGATCGTCTGCGTCGGCAGGCTCCAGGACCACAGGGCCGCCGAGGGCAACGGCAGCATCAGGAACCAGTGCTCCAGGGTGGCCAGCGCCATCAGCGTCGTCAGGATGGTGAAGCCGACGCGCGCGTGGGCGCCGATACCCTCGGCGAGCGCCGCCTGCCCGAGCAGGGCGACGACCAGCGTGGCGAGGCTGACCGAGACCGGAAACAGCAGGTTCATCGGCCGCTTGGCCAGGTAGCAGGCCAGATAGGCGAGGTGGTCCGGCAGGAACTCGGCGTTGAGGTTGCGCACGCCGAGGAACATGTTGAGCCGGGCGCTGAGGTTCATCCCCCAGAACACGCAGTAGGTCCACAGCGCAAACTTCTGCGGCGTGTTCCAGGTGAGCGCCAGGATCACGAGGGCGCCGAGCACGATAGCCGCCTCGTGCCACAGGCTGGTCGCCGCCGCGGCCAGGAACTTTTCCAGGCCCCGCGCGCCGGGCCGGCAGGCCTGCGGCCGCGGGCCGGTGACGAAGCCCATGTAGTAGCTCATCTCCTGCCAGCCCCAGACCAGCAGGGCGCCGGTGAAGGCGGTGTAGGCGCCGAACTCCGTGGCGTCGTCCGCGCTCGCCCCGATCGCGGCGAGCGCTGCCAGCAGCACCAGGGTGCCGCCGGCCATGCTCCACGGGAAGGTGCGCCGCGGCAGGTGGTCGAGCAGGATGATGATCCCGGTGGAGAACCACCAGATCGCCACCGCGTAGAGGGCCGGCACCGCGTAGGGCGACATCGGCACCCCGCTACCAGACCGGCTCGAGCCGGATCTCGGCCGGCATCGTGTTGTCGAGGGTCGGCAACGCGTAGAGCCGGGCGAAGGTGAGCGCGGCCCGGGCGACCTGGACGCCATGCTTCGCCTTGCCCAGGACACCGCCCTGGGCGCGGGCCTCGGCGATCTTCACGGAGCAGTCGAGCAGGGTGTCGAGCCGCTGCTTGAACTTCGTGTTGTCGAGGTCGAGCGTCAGCGGGAAGGTCTGCTTCGAGATCTCGGAGGTGATGCGGAAGACCTTGAAATCGTACTCGGACGGATCGACGCCGAGCGCGGCGTGGAAGGCCGGGCGGCAATGGTCGCGGACGTACATCGTCGCGAACACGGCGAGCAGGAAGAACTTGATCCAGTAGCGGTTCACCCCTTGCGTCAGCTTCGGGTTGGCGCGCATCAGGAGCGCGAAGGCCTCGCCGTGGCGGAACTCGTCGTTGCACCACTTCTCGAACCACTTGAAGATCGGGTGGATGCGCCGCTCGGGGTGCTTCTCCAACTCGCGATAGATGGTGATGTAGCGCGCGTAGCCGATCTTCTCGGACAGGTACGTCGCGTAGAAGATGAACTTCGGCCGGAAGAATGTGTATTTCTTCGATTTCGTGAGAAAGCCGAGGTCCACGCCGATCCCGAAATCCTTCAGCGTGTCGTTGATGAACCCGGCGTGGCGCGCCTCGTCGCGGCTCATGAAGCCGAACAGTTCCTTGATGTCCTTGTTCTTCGCGCGCTTGCGCATCTCCGCGTAGAGCACGCAGCCGGAGAACTCGGCCGTGATCGACGACACGAGGAAGTCCAGGAACTCCTTTCGAAGTTCGGGCTCCATCCCCGACAGGTCGCAATCGAAGTCGGCGTTTCGGGTGAAGTGGCGCTTGTTCGGGTCGGAGCGCAGCTCCTCGATCAGCACGTCCCACTGCGCGCGCACCGGCTCGACGTTCGTGCGGTCGAGCTCTTCGAAGTCGGTGGTGTAGAAGCGGGGCGAGAGGAAGGTGGTCTCCTGCGCCGCCTTGGTCGACTCGTTGACCGGACGCAGGGGCAGCGGATGGCGGACGGGCGCGTTCAAAGCTTCCTCCTCTCGCTGAAGCTGACTTCGTAGAGTTCGGTCAGTTCGAGATGGCCGGCGAGCTTGGTCCAGAGCCGCTCGATCCGGCCGGCCCGCGTCACCGTCGCGGTGCGGCGCACGATCAGGCGCTCGCCGTAGGGGACGCTGGTCGGCGAATCGTGGACCTGAACCTCGTCGCCGGGCTCGATCTCGAAGTCGGCGTCGAGGCTGACATGGGCGTGCAGGCTCTCGGCCGTCTGCTCGATCTCGATTGTGCAGGGCACCTCGACGGTGCGGCGGCCGGTGAGGAGTCCGATCATCGCGGGACGCTCGTGTCGGGCAGGAGGTTGCCGGGAAGGAGCTTGCCGAAGGAGAAGGCGTTAGTCGGCCCGAAGGCTTCGATGTTGACCTTGCGGCCGGTGGTCTCGTCGCTCAGCGCGAGCGAGCCGTCGTCGTAGCGGGTGAGGCGAAAGGGCTCGGCCGGCGTCAGGCCCGCCCGGAGCCGCGCTTGGGCGAAGCTGCGCAGCGTCGCCCGGATGAAGTTGTCCCGGCCCGGCTCGATCGTCTCGATCAGGCGCTGCGTGGCGGCGTCCTCGACGCGGATCGAACCGTCGGCGCGGTCCTCGACCCGCAGCGTGACGCTGGCGACCGGGTGGCCGCCCGGGCCGCCGCTGATGCCGATGCCCTCGCTCCGGCCGATCGCCACCGCCAGCATGGTGAAACCGATCAGAGCGCCCGCTCCGATCAACGCGAGCGCCGGGACCGGCCCGCCCTCCGCCACCTCACTCATCGGCTTCCCTCACCGCCTGTCCGGACCGGTCCGTGTGACACCGCATCGTGTCCGGACCGCGCCGCCGTTTCGTTGGCTTCACGTTAACCGGTGTCAAGTGCGCTTGACAATCCTCATTTTGCGTTTTGGCGGCCGATTTTCACTGATCGCTATAACTCTCTGATAAATAATGATTTTTGAAAGAAATCCCGCCCCTGTGCTCGGCCAGGGCTTCGAAAGTGGATCGACGGGTCGGAACGATCCTCGCATCGGCCGATGTAGAAGGGTACGAATCCCATCCTTCCGGGGCACCGCAGGCGAGCCCGAACCCGGAGGGCCGCGCCGGAGGCGTGCGATCCGGAACCGCCGGACGCGCCCCGATCTGAACGCCTGGCGGTTCTGGATTCCGGGTTCTGCTGCGCAGCCCCGGAATGACGAGGAGGTGGGACTGCGGTCCGCTTCTCCTCGTTGACCCGGGTTCGGAGCCCTACCGAGCCCCGGCCGCGACCAGCCGCGGCGGGCGTGCCTGGCCCTGCGGCCGGGCCACGAGGATCGGCAGCGCGGCCTCCTCCTCCGGCGCGCGCGCGGCGACGATCGCGCGGGCGAGGATGGCGGCGACCGCGGCCCCGTTGGGCACGGAGCGCAGCATCGGCTGGGGCTCGGTGACGCGCCACGGACGCGCGTGCGGCCACAGATGCAGGTAGGCGACGCGGGTGCCCTTGGTCAGGCGCAACGCGAGGTCGCCGGTGCCGTCGCCGAACGTCCTCAGGCCGGCCTCCTCGACCTGCGTCAGCGGCAGGTTGAACGTGACGGGGATCGCGATCCCGATCCGCATCACGACGCGGCGGTTGGTGACGGTGTAGGTCGTGGTCCAGGCGGCCAGCCAGCCCAAGGACCCGACCACCGCGAGGGCGGCGGCGCAGGACGCGAAGGTCGGCCACGAGGTCTTGAGGCCGGCGAGCATCGCGCCGTCCACGGCCGCCGGCAGGATGGTCCACAGGGCCAGCACCGCGAACCACAGCACGATGAAGCCGCCGTGCAGCGGGCGCGAGGCCATGCCGAAGGCGCTCGGGCGCCCCTGCCACAGGATGTGCTCGCCCGGCGGCAGCGCCGCGGGCAGGCCCTCCGGGATGCGGTCGTCGAGGATCGGGCCGTCGTCGTTCGTCCGGAGGGCGCTCATATCAGGGTCTCCGCGCGTTGGGGGGTGGCGTAGAGGGTGCCGGCGCCGAAATAGGCCATGACCTTCTCCTCCTCGAGGAGCGTCACGGAATCCGGGTCGGCGTGGGGCGGGATGGCGGCGAACTGGGCGGCCAGCAGCGCCTCGGTCTTCACCGTGCGCGAGAAGCGCCCGGTGCGGCAGAAGGTGACCGGCATCAGGACGCGGCGCCCGCCGGCCCCGAGCTCGACCTCGTAGTAGCGCGCGAAGCACTCGCCGCGGTCGATCCAGATGTCGGTGACGATTCCGGCCACCTGCCGGTCGGCGCCGAACACGGTCATGCCGATCGGGTTCGGGCCGTCCTCGTGCACCACGAAGTGCGTCGCGACCCGCAGCGGCACGATGCGCTTCTGGCCGTCGAAGGTCCGGTCGAAGTCGTCGTCGCGGGCGACCCACGAGCCGGGCCCGACATGGTCGAGCATCGGGTCGGGACCGGCCGGCTCCAGGGGGGCGCCGGGCCAGGGCTCGCGCTTACGCCCGACATAGTTGCGGTCGGGCCCCGTGGTCGCGGGCGGCGCGCTCTTCACCTTGCCGTCCGAGAGGCGGAACAGCTTCGGCGCCGGGATGAGGATCGGGTCGTGGCTCTTCAGGGTGCCGGTGACTTCCGCCTCCAGCGGGTAGCCCTCGCGGCGGTCCTCGCGGCGGATCCAGAACACGAGGCCGGCAAAGAAGATCCAGAACGCGTAGAGCACGATCTGGGCGACGTCGACGTAGCCTGTCAGGGCTCCTGTGGGCATGGTTGTCTCCCGGCGTTCAGGTTGACGAGGTGGCGAGGCGGCCGAGGGGCTCGGCCCTCGCAGCCGTTGGGGAGGCGCGCTCGCGCACGAGCGGACCGATGGCGACGAGCGTCGCGAACAGCAGCGCGATCTCGATGTGGTAGACGATCAGATAGCCGATCGACGGATCGCTCATCGCCTCGCCGAGCGCGCCCGAGGTGGCCAGCCCCGAGCCGACGTCGCGCACGATGCCGCTCGCGGCGATCGCGAGCCCCGCGGCGCTCGCCTGGACCGCGCCCCAGGCGCCGAGGGCCAGCCCGGTATCCTCCGGGCCGGCTCGTGTCATCGACGCGGTCAGCGTCCCGTGGGCGAACAGGCCGCCGCCGAGGCCGATGAGCGTGACGCCGGCGGCGAAGACCTGCGCGGAGGCGAGCGGGGCCGCGAACACCACGCAGGAGAAGGCGAGGATGCCGACCACTGCGCCGGTGGCCGCCACGCGGAACGGGTCGCCGCCGCGGGCGAGCCAGCGCGCGGCGATCAGCAGTCCCAGCCCGCCGCCGGCCGCGAGCATGGCGGTGAGCGCCGTGGTGGCGGCGACCGAGAGGTGGAGGATCTGCCCGCCGTAGGGCTCCAGCAGGATGTCCTGCATCGAGAAGGCGGCGGTGCCGAGGCCGGTCG
>NZ_CAXTBY010000063.1:0-2012 GCF_964242245.1 uncultured Methylobacterium sp.
ACCTCCGGCATCAGGCCCGCGGCGCGTTGGCGAGCGTCAGCACCGTCTGGAGCAGTACGTCGGCGCCGGCCGCGCAGTCGGGCTGGGTCGCCGATTCCGATTCGTTGTGGCTGACGCCGTCCTTGCACGGCACGAAGATCATCGCCGTCGGCACCCGTCCGGCGAGGTTGCAGGCGTCGTGGCCCGCCCCCGAGACCATGCGGCGGCGGGCGAGGCCCAAGCCCTCCGCGGCGGCGTCCACGGCGGCGATCACGGTCGGATCGAACGGCACCGGCGCCTTGCGCCAGATCCGGGTGAGGTCGATGGCGAGCCGCCGCCGCCCGGCGATCTCGGGGAGCGCGGCGCGCACCTCCGCCTCGATCGCGTCGAGGACTTCGGATGTCGGGTCGCGCACGTCGAGGGTGAAGCGCACGAGCCCCGGCACGACGTTGCGGGACGGCGCGCCGATCACCGCCTCGCCCACCGTCGCCACCGCGGTGGGCGCGTGCGCGAGCGCGATCCGTTCCACGGCGAGCGCGATCTCCGAGAGGCCGAGCAGCGCGTCGCGGCGGCGCGGCATCGGCGTCGAGCCGGCATGGCTCTCGAAGCCGGTGATCGTGCCGTCGAACCACGCGATGCCCTGCCCGCCCTCGACCACGCCGATGGTCTTCCCCTCCGCCTCCAGGATCGGGCCCTGCTCGATGTGGAGCTCGACGAAGGCGCCGATGGCTTGCGCGCCAACCGGCTCCGCGCCGCGGTAGCCGATGGCGTCCAGCGCCGCGCCGACGCTGATGCCCGCCGCGTCGGTCTTGGCCAGGATCTCGTCGGTGGTGAAATCGCCGGCGTAGGCGGCGGACGCCATCATCGCGGGGGCGAAGCGCGAGCCCTCCTCGTTGGTCCAGTTGACCAGGAGCAGCGGCGCCTCGGTCTCGACGCCGGCCTCGTTCAGGCTGCGCATCGCCTCCAGCCCCGCGAGCACGCCGAGGATGCCGTCGAAGCGGCCCCCGGTCGGCTGGGTGTCGAGGTGCGAGCCGAAGGCCACCGGCGCCCGCGTCCCGTCGCGCCCCGGCCGCAGGGCGTACTGCGTGCCGAGCGCGTCGACGCGCACCGCGAGCCCCGCCGCCTCGCAGGCGTTGCGGAACCAGTCGCGCACCTGGCCGTCCTCGGGTGACAGGGTGAGGCGGTTCAGGCCGCCGGCCGGCGTCGCCCCGAATTCCGCGGTCTCCAGGATCGTCGACCACAGCCGCGCGCCGTCGATGCGCAGGTTGTGGGTCTTGGCCGTGCCGTGGGTCTTGGCCGTGCCGTAGGTCTTGGCCGTGCCGTGGGTCTCGGCTGTGGAGTGGGTCTCGGCCGTACCGGCCATCGCGGCCTCCGTGTCTCGCGCCTGTGCGCCGCGGTTGGACTGTGCCGGCCGGGCCGGCAAGGATCGTGTCCCTCACAGATCATAGACGGCGCCGTCGAAGGAGTCCCGATCGGCACGGCGGACCCGTTTTTTTCCATCCGGGAGCGGGGACCCGCGTGCGATCCGGGCTCCCTGCGGGACGTGGACCCCGGGGAAGGGCCGTCCCCGTCAGGGCGCCGGCCGGCGCACCGGCGAGGCGGCGAGCAGCGCGCCTCCGTCGACGCCGAGCGCCGCCGCGATCTCGTCGAGCGCCACCGCCTCGATGCCGCTGATGCCGTCCTGGTCGGCCACGTCCGCCGCGATCAGGAAGACGGTCTCACGCTGCTCCCGGGGTCGGCCGGCCAGGGCCGCGGCGTGGCGCAGGTTCTCGGCGCGGCCCGCCCGGGTGCGGGCGCGGGCGATGCCGTCGTAGAGCGCGCTCTCCAGCATCAGGGTGTCGTAGCCCTTCTCCAGGATCGGGTCGGCCCTGAGGCCGGCGAGCGCCGCCTCGAACTCGGCGCCGGCCACCTCCCCGTCCGCCACGATCACGTTGGCGGCGCCCGAGACGGCGGCCAGCATCAGCGCCCGGTCGCCGGCATAGGCCGTCGCCGTCCGGGTCACGCGCCCGAGGATGTCTCTGAGGAGGCTCATG
>NZ_CAXTBY010000063.1:2112-22775 GCF_964242245.1 uncultured Methylobacterium sp.
ATAGGCCGTCGCCGTCCGGGTCACGCGCCCGAGGATGTCTCTGAGGAGGCTCATGAGGGCTCGGGGAGAGGGAATGACCGACGGGAGATGGCAGATCCGTGCCGGTGCGGACGGCCGGGCGTTCAGGCCTTCCGGCGGCGCTTGGCCGCCGCGGTCTCGGCGGCGAGCGCGTCCACCACCGCCGCGAGCGCCGCGCGCTCCGTCGATCCGGCCCGGCCCGCCGCCTCGAACACCGTGATCTGCCGGTCGGCGCTGGTGCCGCCCGCGGCGATGGCGCGGGCGTGCTCGACCTGCGCGCGGCAGCCCAGCGCCTCGGCATCCTCCGCGATCCGATCGAGCAGCCCCGCGACGACCTCCGCGACCGGCACGGCGCGCTCGGCCGCCTCGTCGATCAGTTCGGCCCGCACCCCGTCGCGCTCGGCCCGCCACAGGTTCTCCATCACGAAGCCGCGCGAGGCGCCAGTCAGATGAGCGTGAACGCTCGGGTGGCGGTCGAGATGGCGCACGAGGCAGCGGAACAGGGCGGCGATGCAGAGCCCGTCCTCCACCCGCGTGCAACTGTCGGCGATGCGCAGTTCCAGCGTCGGGTACTTCACGGAGGCGCGCAGGTGCCACCACAGGAAGCTCGCGTCGGCGATCGCCCCGGAGGCCGCCATCACCCGGACGTAGCGGTCGTAGTCGGCGGCGTCGGAGAACAATTCCGGCAGGCCGGTGCGCGGCAGCTCGGCGTAGGCCCGCAGCCGGTAGCCGGAAAGCCCCGTCCGCTGCCCCTCCCAGAACGGCGACGAGGTCGAGAGCGCGAGCAGCACCGGCAGGAACGGCATCAGCCGGTTCTTCAGGTCGATCCGGGCCTCGGGGCGCGGCACCTCGACGTGGACGTGCAGGCCGCAGACCACCGAGCGCCGGCCGACGATGCGCAGGTCGTCGATGATGCCGCGGTAGCGCTCGGCCGGCGTCGTCGCCTGGCGCCGCCACGCCGCGGTCGGGTGGGTGCCGGCGGCGAAGACCAGCAGCCCGTGCGCGTGCCCGATCTCCGCGAGCTCCGCCCGCATCCCGCGCAGGCGCGTCCCCGCCTCCGGGAAGCTGTCGGAGGGCGGCGTGCAGATCTCGACCTGGCTCTGCAGCAACTCCCGCTCGGCCGCGTCCATCCGGTTCTTCACGGCGGCGTGGAACGCCTTCACCCCCCGGCGCGGGGTGCCGCGGCTTCCCGCGTCGGCGAGGAAGAACTCCTCCTCGACTCCGAACCTGTAGGCGTGGGCCATGCCATCTCCCTGGAGCATTCTCGCGCGCGGTGGATTCAGCGCACGTGACGGCCGCGCGGCAGCGAGAGCCGGATCCGTGCCAACCGATGCGGCCCTCGCGTCGACGGCCGGGCATGGCTGCACGGGCGACCGGCGTGCAAGCCGATTCAGCGCCAGAACGGCTTGACGTCCCGCAGCGCGCCGTGCGCCTCGGCCGCCTTGGCGAGGAGGTCGTCCGCGTGCGCGTCCGCATCGGCCGCCGTGAGGCCGGCAGCGAACAGGGCGTGGCCGCCGGGGGCGTCCGCGTCGTCGGCGAGGCCGGCCATCACCGCGTGGGCCGTGGCGAGGTCGTTGAGCCCCCCCAGGTGATCCTGAAGGTCGGAGAGCGCCGCGCCGAAGGCCTTGTGCCGCCGCCGCGCCCGCTTGCCCGGATAGAGCCCCGCGAAGAACTCGGCGCCGTAGCGCAGCTTCTTGCCCGCGATGCGGACGCGGTGGCGCGCCTCCGGGTCGAGCCGGTCGATGTGGCGGCCGCGCTTGGCGATCCTGCGGCGCAGGCGCTCCAGCACCGCGCCGGCCACGTCCCGGGCCGGCCCGTCGCGCAGCCGCGCGGCGCCCGCGCGCCACGGCCCCGTCTCGATCCAGGCGGCGAGGTCGAGGATCAGGCCGCGCCACTCGGGCGCGGCGAGGATCGCGCCGACGGCGTCGTGCGCGCGGGTGCGCTCGGCTTCCAGGCGCGCGCGCAGGGGCGGCAGGCCCGGCTCGTCGGGGCGGTGCGCGATTTCCGCGGCCAGCGTGGTCTCGACGAACACGTCGAGGTTGCGCGCCCGGCCGAACGGCTCGGTCACGCGCTTGATCTCGTCACTGAGCGCGCCCGCGCGGGCGTCGTGCGCCAGCATCGGCTTGAACAGCGAGAAGGCGGTGCGCAGCCGCCGCAGCGCCACGCGGATCTGGTGCAGGGCCTCCGGATCGCGGGTGGCGAGCAGCACGTCCTCGTTGAGGCGCAGGTGCCGCAGGCAGGCCAGCGCGATCAGCCGGAAGGCCTCGCCGCCGGTGGCATCCTGCGGCAGCGCGACCGCGCCGGCCTTGCTCGGCCGCGGCCCGTCGGCCTTGCGCAGCGCGAAGCCGCGCGCGCTCTTCGAGAGCACGCCGAGGCGCAGCGGCACCGTCTCGGCGAGCGCCTGGGCCAGCCCGAACAGGTCGGCGGCGCTGCCGGATTCGAGCTCCAGCTCCAATTCGCACAGGGGCGCGTTGACGCCCTCCGCCTCGACGTGGCCCGCGTCGAGGGTCGCCGCGATCCGCGAGTCTCCGTAGGTCACCGGCCTGACCGAGCGCGTCACCACGGTGCGGAACTGCGGGATCAGCGCGGGGGCGCCGGACGCGGCGAGCAGGTCCGCCACCGGCGTGTCCGCGAACGCGTCCGGGTCGGGCGCCTCGCCCGCGACCTCGGTCTCCCACTCCGCCCGGTCGAACAGGCCGGCCGCGCCCGCGCCCGCCTTGACGGTCTGGACGAAGTTCTCGCCCGTGCGCCGCACCCGCAGGGTGAGGCCCGCCGCGCGCAAGGCGCCGTCCGCGGTGTCGAAGTAGGTGGCGGTCAGGAGCTTCGGCTCGGACGACGCGCCCTGGAGCAGCGGATGGGCGCCGAGCGCCGCCAAGTCCGGGCCTGTGCAGGTGAGCTTCAGCTCGATCTCGCGCGGCGCGTCCATGTGTCCTCGTCCGTCCTTGTCGCGGGTCGCAGCCCGGTCCTTCCTGAGAACGGCCCGGACGCGTCCTCCGATCCGACCGGATTCGACACCGTGTAGCACGGCAGCCGCGCGGCGCGCCCGTCGATGTCGCGCGTCCAACTTCATGCTTTCCCTGCGCCGATGCTTCGTGCAAGAGCCTGTCGCCCACAACGGACCTGACTCGTTCTCAGCCCTGCCCCGTCCGGCCGGGCTGCTCGGCTCGACGCGGAGCCGGCGGTTGCGTCGCGGATGGCACGCGCGTGCGCCCCTGCCGGGAGCCGCGCCTCCTCGGTCAGGACGGTGACGGAAGCGATGAAGACACTCCTCGTCGGCGTGATCGGACACGTCGATCACGGCAAGACCGCGCTCGTGCGGGCGCTCACCGGCGTCGAGACCGACCGGCTCAAGGAGGAGAAGGCCCGCGGCGTCTCGATCGTGCCCGGTTTCGCCCTGCTGAGGCCGGACACCGGCGGCGAGATCGACCTCGTCGACCTGCCCGGCCACGAGCGCTTCGTGCGCGCGATGATCTCGGGCGCCACCGGCATGCGGGCGGTGCTGCTGGCGGTGGACGCCCGCGAGGGCCTCAAGCCCCAGACGATCGAGCACCTGGAGATCGCCCGGCTGATCGGCGTGCGCCGCGGCGTCGTCGCGCTCACGAAGTCCGACCTCGTCTCCCCCGAGACCCTCGCGGCGCGGGCCGGCGAGGCCGCGGCCGCGGCCGCCCGCGCGGGGCTCGAAGCGGCGCCGGTGGTCGCCACCTCGACGCTCACCGGCGCCGGGCTTCCGGCCCTGTCCGCGGCGCTCTCGGGCCTGCTCGACGCAGGCCCGGGGGCCGACGACGGCTTCCCCTACCTGCCCATCGACCGGGTTTTCTCGCGCCCCGGCTTCGGCACCGTGGTCACCGGGACGCTGCGCCGCGGGCGTCTCTCCGTCGGCGATGCGGTGGCGATCGTGCCGGGTGGGCCGACCGCGACCGTGCGCGGCCTCCAGATCCACGGCCGCGCGGTCGACACGGCCGAGCCCGGGCGCCGCACGGCGGTGGCGCTGCGCGGGGTCGGCCTCGCGGATCTTGCCCGGGGGCAGGCCCTGGCCACGCCCGGCCTGCTGGCGCCGTCGCGCTGGCTCGACGTGGCGCTCACCGCGAGCCCGGGCGGCGACCCGCTCCCCGGCGGCACGGCGCTGCGCCTCCTGTTCGGCACGAGCGAGGTGGCGGCGCGGCTGCGCCTCCTCGACCGTGCGGGGCTGGAGCCCGGGGCGAGCGCGCAGGCGCAGCTCCACGTGGACGCGGACATCACCGTTCCGGCCCGCGAGCCGTTCATCCTGCGCCTCGACTCGCCCGCGGCGACGGTCGCGGGCGGCCGGGTGCTCGATCCGGCGAGCCGCCGCCGCAGGCGTCACGACCCCCGCGTCCTGGCCGACCTCGCCGCGCTGGCGGCCGGCGGCCCGGCCGAGGCGATCGGCATCCGCCTCGCGCAGGCGGGGGCTGCGGGCGCCGGGCTCGCGGAGCTTGCGGGGCTCGCCGGCCTCGCGCCCGATCGGGCGCGTCGCCTGGTCAGTGACCTGGGCGCCCGCGAGATCGGCGGCCGCTTCCTCGGCGCGCCCGCCTTCGCGGCCCTGCGCGCGTCGATCCTCGCCGCGCTGGCGGCCCACCACCGCGATCATCCGATGGAGCATGGGCTGCCGGCCGAGCGCCTCGTCAAGGCCCTCGGTCTGAGCGAGCCGGCGGCGGCGGCGGCCCTGCGCGACCTGATCGCCACCGGCGAGGCCGCGCAGGGGGGCACCCTCTATCGAAGAGCGGAGTTCGACCCGGCCCGCAACGAGAGCGACGTCGCCCGGCGCCTCGAAGCCGTGTTCCGCTGCGCCGGCCTCACCCCGCCCGACGAGGCCGAGGCGGTCGGCCGCGACCTGCGCCGCCGCGAGGCGCTGACCTACCTCGTCGGCGCCGGTACGGTGATCCGCGCCGTCGACCGGGTGCAGCGGCGCGCCGTGCTGTTCCACAAGGCGGCGGTGGAGGACGCCCGTGCCCGTCTGCGCAGGGCCTTCCCCGACGCGACCGGCCCGGATGCCGGCTTCCTCGCCCGCGAGGCCGGCGCGGCGCTCGGCATCTCGCGAAAATTCTCGATTCCGCTGCTGGAGCACCTCGACGCCACCGGCTTCACCCGCCGGACCGGAGACCGCCGGGTGATCGTGGCCGCCGAGGTGTGACGACGCTTCAGGCGGAGGGACTGCGCAAGCGCTTCCTCTGCGCGAACTTCGCCCGGAAGCGGGCCGCCTCGTCGGGCGAGAGGCCGCAGACCAGGGGACGCCCGTCGCGCAGGATCGCGTAGCTGCCGTCGGGCATCGGCAGGATCTCGACTCCGTCCGTCATCGCGCGATGCTCCTCATGCGTGAAGGCCGGACCCTGATTCGATCCGGCCTTCCGCGGTGCTGGGCTTCGACGTGTCCCGTCCGCCTCAGTACTTGCGCACCAGCGGCGCGGGCGGCGGCGCGGCGGCAGCGGCCGCGTAGAGCGGCGCGACGATACGGAAGAAGCCGTCCGTCGAGTCGTTCTCGCGGACCCGTCCGCCGGCCGTCACGTAGGTCGCCCGGCTCGCGACATCGCGGGCTACGACCAGTTGCGCGGTGAACGGTCCGAAGTCGTAGCCGATCAGGCCGCCGAGGGCGAACCGGCCGGTCTTGGTGTAGCCCTGACTGGCGGCGCGCAGGGCGTCCCGGCCGCTGAGCGACAGGTCGGTCACGCCGTAGCCCACCGCGCCGATCTCGAACTTGCCGAACTTCTTCGTCGCGGTGAGGTCGAGCAGGAGCGCGTCGGCGATGACCAGCGGGCCGATGGCGCGGCCGACCGGCCCGCTGAAGCGGCCGGGCGAATCGTAGAAGTTGTGGGTCAGGTTGGCCGTCAGGTTGTAGCCGTCGCCGGTGTAGCTGGCGGCGAAGCCCTGCCGGTAGGTGTTGGAGGAGAGCTGCGGCAGGACGGGCGTTCCGCCGCCGGCACCGACGAGGGAGCCGCGATCGGCGAGCGCGTCGTTCAGGTGGGCGCCGGCGAGGTAGCTGACGCCGAAGCCGTTGCCGAGATCCCAGGCGAAGACCGAGGCGAGCAGCGGACCGACGTTGATGCTGATGTCGCGGTTCGCGGTGCCCGCCGGGTTCCGGGTGAAGGCGAACACGGTCGGCGCCGCGATCAGCGGCTCGATGCGCGCGCCGAGGATCTTGTAGGGCGACGCCCAGATGACGAACGGCACGTTGATGGCGGTGTCGGCCCCGAACGGCGCGTCGGGCCGGCGATAGATGAAGGTGTCGACGGCGTAGACGCCCTCGGGCAGGGGCGCGCCGGCGGCCAAGCCGACCTGCTCGCCGGGGATCGTGGTCGCTTGCGCGTGAGCCGCCGTGCTTGCCGTCATGCCGGCCGTGAGCGCCAGGGCTCCGGCGGCGAGCCAGTTCTTGATCATCGGTGTTCCCCTGCCTCTATCCTGGTCCGCCGCACCGGACGGCTGCCCGGGCCGGCCTCGAACGCCCGCGCGCGGGCGGGCGCCGCGTGCGATGGCACGGTGCGCTTCGTCGGATTGTCTGCCGCAATTATTGACAGGATCTGCATCCGGATTGAATGCATCTGCTATCTACGTCGATTGTGCATCGCATCGACCGCAAGTCTACAGGCGAATACGCTTGCCGGACAAAGATGGTCTTCGCGTTGCAATTGCGTGACAGTGCTTTGCATGGACGGTCGCAGCGGCCTTCGCCGGGTGGGGCTAGAGCCGTGCCCGATCGCGTTGCAATCGGGCACGGCTCTCAGTCGTTGTTTTACGGCGCTCTCTTTTGCCGAACCGGCGTCCACTTCGGCGGAGAGCGCTCTAGCTCGCGATCGGCAGGGGCCGTGCCTGCGCCCGCGCGGCGATCGCGTCGGCGAGGTGGGCGGTGTCCCGGGCGATGCCGGAGAAGCGCCCCGAGCCCCAGGTCCAGAGCCAGGGCAGGCCGACGACGTAGAGCCCGTCCACCGCGGTGACGCCGCGGCGGTGCACCGGCAGGCCGCGGGCGTCGAGGATGTCGGCCTCCACGAAGGAGAAGTCGGCGCGGAACCCCGTCGCCCACACCACGCTGCGGATGCCGGCCTGGGCGAGATCGAGAGCGAGCTCGGCGGGGCCGGGGCGCCAGACCGGCCGGTAATGCGCCTCCGCCGGCGCGTCGATGCCGTGATCGGCGATGTGCCGGTCGATGGCGCCCTGGATGCCGGTGTGGACCGCGTCGGCCCCGTCGAGGTTCTTCGCGAGGTCGTCGGCGAAGGTGAGGTGCCCGCCGTCGATCCCGGTCAGCCGCCCGTGCAGGCGCATGCCCTCCAGGGCGAAGCGGCGCAGGTCGATATCGCGGCCGCCGTCGCGGCCGGTGAGGTAGTGGTTGGCCTTGCGCCGCACCTCCGCACCCAGCGCGTGCTGATCGACCGAGAGGTCGTACTGGCCCATGTCGGCGAGCCAGTCGACGGCGTCGCGGCCCCGGTAGAACCGCGGGCAGCGCGGCGCGGAGCCGGTGACGAGGTGCACCGTCCGGCCGGCCAGGTGCAGGTCCTCCGCGATCTGGCAGCCGGACTGCCCGGAGCCGACCACGAGCACGGCGCCCTCCGGCATCTGGTCCGCGTTGCGGTAGGTCGAGGAGTGGATCTGCCGCACCGCCTCGGGCAGGCCCGCTGCCATCGCCGGGATCGCCGGCACGTGGTAGCCGCTGATGGCCAGCACCACCGCGTCGGCGGTGCAGGTCCCCTCCCCCGTCGTCACGGAGAACCCCCCGCCGGGGCGCGGCCGGACCGCCTCGACGGCGACGCCCTCGCGCACCGGCGCCGCGATCTGCCGCGCGTAGGCCTCGATGTAGGCGACGATTGCGTCCCGCGGCATGAAGCCGTGCGGCTCGGGGCCGTCGTAGGCGAAGTCCGGCAACTGGCACTGCCAGTTCGGCGTGACGAGGCAGAAGCTGTCCCAGCGCTGCGTGCGCCACGTGTGGGCCACGCGGTTCTTCTCGAAGATCACGTGGCGGATGTTCCTCGCCGCGAGCTGCCGGCTCATGGCGAGGCCGGCCTGCCCGCCGCCGACGACGATCACGGGCCAGTGATGGTCCCGTTCGATGTGCATGTTTTCGATGTGCATGTTCATGGCGCGTCCCCTCCGATAGGTCGGTCCGATGGCGGGCGATGCCGCGCGGCCCCGGTCAAACAGCGAAATCATTCCTCAAAAGCTTCGACGCGGACGGTCCCCGCCTCCTGGCGGCGGGCGCCCGCCTCGATCCGTGCGAGCTGGGCGAGTGCCCGCCCGCAGGGAAAGCCGTAGCGCGCGCGCACCCGCTCGCTCGCGATCCCGAGGGCGGTGCGGCTCAGGGCGACGAACTCTGCGACCGGGTAGTCCTGCCCGGCGGCGAGATGGTCCTTGATCACCAGGGAGGGCGAGTAGCAGGCCTCGCGCGCCCCGTCGGGCCAGCGGATGTGGAAGCGCATCTCAGGCATGGCGTGCGACCAAGGTTGGCCCCGAGGGCGAACGCGCGCAGGCGGCGTAGGCCGGCAGGTGCCGCTCGGCGCACAGCCGCCAGGGATGCTGCCGGACGACCTCGTGTCCGCGCGCGACGAGCCGCGACCGGAGGGCGGGGTCGAGGGCCGCCGCCATGGCGCGGGCGATCGCGCCCGCGTCCTCGGGATCGACGAACAGGGCATCATCCGGCCCGAGATACTCGGTGAAGGGGGGGCGGTCGGCGACGATGGCCGGCGTGCCGCAGGCCATCGCCTCCAGCACGCAGAGCCCGAACCCCTCCTTCAGCGAGGGGAAGACCAGGGCGTCGGCGCGGCGGTAGAGGGCGGGCATCGCGCCCTGCGCCACCGGCCCGGTCGGGACCACGGCGCAGCCGGGGCCGGTGTCGAGCCCTGCCCGCTCCAGGGCGTCGCGGCAGCGGGCGCGGTAGGCGGCATGGTCGAGGAGCGAGGCGCCGCCGACGACGAGGAGCTGCCCCGTGGGGTGCCCGGCCCGGAACGCCGCGAAGGCCTCGACGATGCGCAGCGTGTTCTTGCGCTCCTCGAGCCCGCCGACGCTCATCAGCACCGGCCCGTCCCCGAGCCCGCAGGCGCGGGCGATCTCCGCGTCGTCCGGCGCGGGCCCGGCCGCGTAAACCTCCGGATCGACGCCGTTGCCGACGAGGCCGGCCTGCGCGCCGTAGTCGCGCGCGAGGCTGGCGCGCCAGCCCTCGCTCACGCAGAGCAGCCGCTGCGCGTCGAGGATCGCGCGGTCCTGCCACCGGGCGAGCTGCGGATCGGCGAAGGCGTCGACGTGGTGGACGGTGCGCACGAAGCCGGGGATCAGCCGGCGGCGGACGAGCGTCGCCAGCGCGTTCCCGCCGATCCCGCAATGGGCGTGGAACACGTCGAAGTCGCAGGCGGCCGGCGTCGCGAAGTGGCGCAGGTAGTCCTCGATCCGGGTGCGCGCGAGGTCGACGGTGGACCCGGAGACGGGTCTCGCCGCCACCGAGACCACCGGGCAGCGCGCCTCGCGGAAGAAGCCGAGGCCGGTCGGGTCGGGGGCGTGGACCGTCGCCTCGTGCCCCAGCGCGCAGAGCGCGTCCCCGAGGGCGAGGGCATGCACCACGCCGCCGCGCGGGTTGGTGGAATGCGTCAGGATCGCGATGCGCAAGGGGTGTGACGGGCGCTGTGACGGGGGCTGCGACATCGCTCAGGGCCCGCCGCAGCCGATGAGCGGGCCGGCGTGGAAGTCCCACACCACGGCCTCCTCGGCCTCCGCCCCGGGCCCTCGCGCGATCCGTGCGACCCGGCTCGCGTCGAGGACGCCGATCGCCTCGGCCGCGATCCCGCGCGCCCGGAACCGCGCGGTCACGGCCGCCGCGTCGCCGGGCGCCGCGCCGACGAGGTAGCCGAAGCTCGGGAAGGCGGTAAGCCAGCGCTCCAGCCCGACGCCCTCGGGCATCGGCAGCCGGTCGAGGTCGATCCGGCCGCCGACGTTCGAGCATTCCATCAGCATCAGGGCGGTGCCCACGATCCCGGCCATGCTGATGTCCTTGGCGGCCCGGGCGAGGCCGTCGGCGGCGAGCCCCGCCAGGATCGCCACGTCGCCGCGCAGGCGGCCGGACGGCGCGCCGGTGGCGGCGTCCCAGTAGGGGTGGGGCTCGCGGAAGCGCCCGCGCAGGTCGATGGCGGCGATGAGGGTGTCGCCCGGCGCCGCATCGAAGCTGGTGAGCAGCCGCCCGCCCGCCCGGCCGAGGATCGCCACGGCGAGGTGCTCGGCCGCGTTGCGGGTGTTGGTGTGGCCGCCGACCACCGGCACGCCGTAGGCCTCGGCGCCGGCGCGCAGGCCCGCGAGCACCGGGTCGGCATGCTCCTGGTCCCGGCTCCAGAGGGCATCGACCACCGCGATCGGCGTGCCGCCCATCGCCGCGATGTCGCTGACGTTGACCATCACGCCGCAGAAGCCGGCGAAGTACGGGTCGGCGGCGACGAACCCGTCGAGGAACCCCTCGATCGCCAGCAGCAGGTGGCCGTCGCCGTCGGGAATCGCAGCGCAGTCGTCGCCCGGCGGCACGGCAAGGCCGCGCGCGCCCAGCCCGAGCCGATCGATCACCGCGCCGATGTCGCGCTTGTGCGCCAGCCCGCGGCCCGCGCGCAGCGACCGGGCGATGGCCGCGAGACTGGGCGCCAGCGTCATCTCACGCCGCCAGCGCGGGTCTGCTGCGCAGCAGCGTGACGAGGCCGTGCTCGGGGTCGCGCATCGGCGGGTAGTGGGCGAGGTCGGCCTGCATCAGGTGGTGGGGCCGGCCGTGGAGCGCGGTCTCGCCGAGGCTCCGCCAGTGCAGGGCCTGGAACATCGCCGCGTTGCCGCTCTGGACGTGGGCGAGGAACCGCGTGCAGCCGCGGGCGTGGGCCGACGACACCGCGACCCGGATCAGCCCGGCCCCGAGCGCCCCGACCCGCCGGAAATCCCGCGCCACCGCGAGGCGCGAGCCCCACCACGTGCCCGGCTCCCCCGGCGCCTCGTGGATGCGGACGGTGCCGACCACCGCGTCGGGGTCGCCGCCCAGCGTCGACAGCGCGCAGATCGGGATGGCATGGTCGTCGGCCGCGTCCCGGTCGCAGGCCGCGAAAATCCCCTGCTCGGTGCAGAAGACCGCGCGCCGCAGGGCGGCGCAGGCGCGCCGCTCCCAGTCGGCGCTGGCGAACTTCACCCGGAAGAAGCTCGGGCGGTAGGCCGGGACCGGCTCGAACATCAGGCGGCCCGCTCGTAGGACGACAGCGCCGAGCAGGCGCCGCAGCGCCCGCAGCCGGCCTTGATGTCGGTGGAGCGGATCCCGGCCCGCGCCAGCATCTCGGAGAGCGGCTTCAGGATCGCGTGCATGAAGTCCGGGGACGGCGCCGGGTGGCTCTCCAGCGGGGTGCCGGAGATCGGCACGAACGGCACCACGAACGGGTAGACGCCCATGCCGACGAGCCGCTCGGCCATGGAAAGGATCGCCTCGGGCGTGTCGCCGAGCCCCGCCAGGATGTAGGTCGAGACCTGTCCCCGCCCGAACACCGGCACGGCGGCCGCGAAGGCGTCGAAGTAGCGCTCAAGCGGGACGCTCGCCTTGCCCGGCATGATGTTTTCGCGGATTGCGGGTGTCACGGCCTCCAGGTGCATCCCCAGCGCGTCGATGCCGGACGCCCGCATCCGCGAAAACCAGCGATCGTCGTCGGGGGGCTCGCACTGCGCCTGGATCGGCAGATCGACGGCGGCCTTCACCGCGAACGCGCTCTCGCACAGCACCGCGGCGCCGCGGTCGGTGGCGTTCGGCGTGCCGGTGGTCATCACCATGTGGCGGACGCCGTCGAGCAGCACCGCGGCCCGCGCCACCTCGGCCAGTTGCTGCGGGCTCTTGTGCGCGACGGTGCGGCCTGCCGCCAGCGACTGGCCGATCGAGCAGAACCGGCAGGTCTTCGTGCGGCTGGCGTAGCGGATGCAGGTCTGGAGCACGGTGGTGGCGAGCACGTCGCGCCCGTGCAGCACCGCGATCTTGGAATACGGCACCCCGTCGAAGGTCTGGAGCGCGTAGAAGCGCGGCTTGTCCGGGAACGTGACACGGCCGATCACCGCGCCGTCGTGCTCGATCAGGCTGAACCCGTCCGGGCCCGGCCGCTGCACCAGGAACGGCGACTCGAAGGCGGCAGCCGTGTGCACCGGCACCATCACGGTGCGGCCGGAGATCGTCATCGCCTTGTGGTCGGAGGGCCCCGCCCCGCCCCGCCGGCTCTGGACGCCGGGCCGGCTGTCAGCCAGCCGGACTCCGTAGGATTGCAGGGCGTTGATCAGGCGCTCGGTCGGCAGGCCCGGCGCCGTCGGCAAAGGAGCCTGGGAGAGCGGCAACGGGGCGGGGGCGATCGAGCCGGTCAGCAGCGGGCTGTCGCTCATGGTCTGGGCTCCGGGGCTCGGGCGCGCTCCTCCGGGTCGTCACGGGGACGGCCGGCCGCGCATCGTGGTTGAGGCTGAGCAGTTCGGGCCGGGCGTAGTGCCCGACCGAGTCCATCATGCGCTTGCGCTTGGTCACGAGCGCCAGATCCATGTCGGCGATCAGGATTCCCTCGCCCTCGCGGATGGGTTCGGCGAGCAGACGCCCCTCCGGCGAGACGATCGCGGTGCAGCAGCCGCCGCGCATGCCGCCGCGCAACGTCTCCGCGGGGCAGACCTTGGCGATCTGCGCCTCGGTGAGCCAGCCGGTGGCGTTGACCACGAAGCAGGCCGCCTCCAGGGCGTGGTGGCGGATCGTCACCTCCATCTGGTCGGCAAAGATCTGGCCGACGAGCGAGCCCGGGAACTGGGCCGCGTGGATCTCCTCGTGCTGGGTCATCAGCGCGTAGCGGGCGAGCGGGTTGTAGTGCTCCCAGCAGGCCAGCGCCCCGACGCGGCCGACGGCGGTGTCGACGACGGTGAGGCCGGCGCCGTCGCCCTGCCCCCAGATCATCCGCTCGTGGTAGGTCGGCGTGATCTTGCGGCGCTTGAGCCTGAGCGTCCCGTCGGCGTCGAAGATCAGTTGCGCGTTGTAGAGGGTGCCGTGGTCGCGCTCGTTCACGCCGAGCACGATCACCGCGCCGTGGCGGCGGGCGGCGGCCGAGACCGCGTCGGTGACGGGGCCGGGCACGACGACCGCGTGCTCGTAGAGACGCAGGTGTTCCGCCCCCTGCATCATTGGCGGGGCGATGAACGAGAAGTACGGGTAGTACGGCACGAAGGTCTCGGGGAACACGATGAAGCGCGCGCCCCTGCCCGCGGCCTCCGCGACCGCGTTCAGCACCCGCTCCAGGGTGTTTTCAGGCTGGTCCAGGTCCGGCGCGATCTGAACCGCTGCCGCCCGGACGATGCGGGGTTCCGCCATGGATCGGGTCTCTGGTGGTTTGGGTCTGGACGCATCCCTCCCCCGCAGAGGGGGAGGGCGGCCCTCGACTCACGTGAGGGTCGGGAGAGGGGAGCACTGCCTTTTCCGGAAAGGTCGCGGTCCCCTCTCCCGCCCCGCATCCGCGGGGCACCCTCCCCCGCAGAGGGGGGAGGGTTGGGCGTTCCGTCACACCGTCCAGGTGTCGATGATCACCGCGCTGTCGCGCTTGTGCAGGAGCACGAGGTCGAGGACGTCCGTCGGCGCGATCGGGCGGATGCCCTCGATCAGCGAGGGCTCGCCGTGGCCGTACAGCGCCTGGAGGGCGAAGCGGCAGGCGTAGACCTTGCCGCCCTCGGACATGAACTTGGTGATCTGGTTGTTGAAGTTCTGGTGGCCCGGGAAGGCCTCGTCCCCGAGGGTGGGGAAGCCGCGCTGGACGCCGAGCGTCACGCCCGGGCCGTAGAGCAGCACCGAGGTCTCGAAGCCCTTGCGCAGCAGGCGGGTCGCCTGGAGCAGGTTCACGAAACCGATCGAGCCCTCGAACGCGACGGTGTGGAACGTCACCAGGGCCTTCTGCCCCGGCTCGGCCTTCACGTCCTCGAAGACCTTCTCCTCGTAATCGACGAAGTAATCGCCCTTCTTGTGCTTCTCGGCGCTGACGGCAGGCATCGGTGGCACTCCCTCGTGTTCTTCGTAAGCGAGCCGCCGCGGATCGGGTCTCGACGGCGGGCACGGTCCTAGGTGGCAAGCCCCGTGCCACCGGACGGGCCGATGGCCTTCAGCCAATGACCCGCAGCGAAATGCGTTCAAGAATGCGGTCAATGGCGATCGCATCGCCGGGCGCGCCAAGTCGGCGCTTCAGCGTAAGGACGCGGCAGATGCTGCCGAATTGAGCGGCGTTATTTGCATCAGGCACCGCGGATATTTGCATGCATTGACCGTGTCGGCCCCGTGCGGCGCGGCCTTGCAGCGCCGCGGCACGGCGATTGCTAACCGGTCAATCCATGATTGACCGTACCGTCAACGGCCGAGGCTGAGCATGGGTCGGGCTTCCACGCGCTCCGGGGCCTCCGGCGAGGTCTGGGCGCCGGACCTGCGGCGCTGGGGCAAGCCGCACTACCTCGCCATCGTCGAGGCCATCGCCGAGGATATCCGCACGGGCCGGCTCGCGGTCGCCGAACGCCTGCCGCCGCAGCGGGTCCTGGCCCTCCGGCTCGACCTCAACTTCACCACCGTGGCGCGCGGCTACGTCGAGGCGCAGGCGCGCGGGCTCGTCGAGTCGCGGGTCGGACAGGGCACCTTCGTCTGCGATCCCGCGCGCGCTGCCCGGACGACCCGCCGCCACGGCCCGGTCGACTTCACCATGAACCTGCCGCCCGAGCCCGACGACCCGCGGCTCATCGCGCGGATGCAGGCCGGCGTCGCCGCCATCGCCGACGACCTGCCCAACCTCCTGCGCTATCAGGGCTTCGGCGGCACCGGCGAGGACAAGGAGGCCGGCGGCCGCTGGCTGGCCAAGCGCGGCGTCGCCGCGGGCCACGACCGGCTGCTGCTCTGCCCCGGCGCGCACAGCGCGCTCGACGCGATCCTCGGCTCGGTGGCCCAGTCGGGCGACGTGCTCTGCGCCGAGGTGCTGACCTATGCCGGCATCCGGGCGCTCGCGGCGCACCGCGGCCTGCGCCTCGTCGGGCTGCCCATGGACGGCGAGGGGCTGGAGCCGGACGCGTTCGCCGCCGCCTGCACGCGGCTCGCCCCGAAGGCGCTCTACCTCAACCCGACGCTGCAGAACCCGACGACGCAGACGATCCGCCGGGGCCGGCGCGAGGCGATCATCGCGGTGGCGCGGCGCTACGACGTGGCGATCATCGAGGACGACGCCTACGGCTTCGTCTGCCCGAACCCGCCGCCGAGCTTCCACCAGCTCGCCCCCGAGATCACCTACTACGTCGCCGGGCTCGCCAAGTGCCTGGGCGCGGGCCTGAGGCTCGCCTACCTCGTCGCCCCGAGCGCGCGGGCGGCGCTGCCCCTCGCCTCGACGCTGCGCGCGGCCACCGTGATGGCCTCGCCGCTCACCACCGCGCTCGCCACCCGCTGGATCGGGGACGGCACCGGCGAGGCGCTGGTCGGCTTCATCCGGGCCGAATCGCGGGCGCGCCAAGCCATCGCCGCCCGGCTCCTCCCGGCTGCGCTCGTGCAGGCCGACCTGAACGGCTTCCACCTCTGGATGAGCCTGCCCGAGGGCTGGACGCGCTCGGCCTTCGCCAGCCAGGGCCGCTCGGCCGGCCTCGGCGTGGTGGCGAGCGACGCCTTCTGCACCGCCGGCCCCGCGCCCGAGGCCGTGCGGATCTGCCTCGGGGGCCTCGCCACCCGCGCGGAGGTGGGCCAAGCGCTCGAAGTCCTCGCCCATGCCCTGGGCCGCTCGCCGACGCTGGCCTCGGCCTACATCTGAGGCCGCCGCGCGGGCGTGCGGCGTCGCGTGTCGGAACTCTCGTGCCGCAGCGTCCATTCCCGCCGACAGTGCCGGCCGCGCAGGACGCGGCGCACCTTGGCGCCGTGGCCCGATCCCGTTGGATCGGGCCACGGCGCCAAGCCCTTGTTTGGTCGCGCGCTCTGACGACGAACCGGCATCCACTTCGTCGGAGAGCGCCCTGGTACGGAGACTGGTGACTCATGCGACATGCTCGGCTCGGACTCGCTTCCCTCGGCCTCGCCCTCCTCGCCACCGCGCAGGGCCACGCGCAGGGCAAGCCGCTGCCGCCGCCCGCGAGCGACGCGATGCCGCCGGTGGAGCTGACCATCACGATGGACGGCGGCAAGCCGGTCTGCGCGCCGGCCGAACTTCGCCTGCCCGCCGACACCAACATCGCGCTGCACGTGGTCAGCACGGCCAATGCCCCGGTGACGATCACCGCGCCCGGCCAGTTCGAGAACGCCCACGTCCTCCACGCCGACGGCGACCTCGTCCACGTGGCGAGCGAGAAGGGCTACCTGATGAAGCGCGGCGGCCAGGGCACCCTGCGCCTCCGCACCCTGGCGGCGGGCGATCACAGCTTCGCCTGCACCAGCACCGCCGACAAGAACGCGCCCTTCATCGGCAAGCTGGTTCTCGTCCCACCCGCGGGCTGAGGCGGCGAGGCGCCTTCGGCCGGGTCCCGTCGCGTCGCGATGGACCCGGCCGGACCGGCGCGCCGCGTCGGTCCCCGAAATCCAACCCTAATTTTGCGTTACGAATTCAGTTGGACTTCAAGGGGTCTCGCAAACGGGACCTTTCGACGCGTCGCGTAAGGTCGTATGCGAGACGAGACGACGAAACCGAACGCTCCCGATGGTGTCCGTGCCGAACATCTCCGCCAAACGCCCCGCGAAGCCGGCCTGGGCCTTTCTCCGCGGTGCTGCGCTCCTCGCCGGGCTGTTCGTCCTGCCGACCGCGGTGCTCGCCTACGCCGAGCTCCTCCCCGCATCCCTCGCCGGCCTCCTCGACGCGAAGTCCGACCTCGATCTCCCGCACGTCGCCCGCCAGATCGCCATCGGCGCGCCGCTGCGGATCGTGGCGTTCGGATCGTCCTCGACCCAGGGCATCGGCGCCAGCGCGCCGGCCAACGCCTATCCCGCCCGCCTCGAAGCCGATCTCCGCGCGGCCCTGCCGGGGGCAGGCGGCGTTACGGTGCTGAACCGGGGCATCGGCGGCGAGCACGTCGACGACATGCTGCGCCGCCTCGACCGCGACGTGATCGCCGCCGAGCCGCAGCTCGTGATCTGGCAGGTCGGCAGCAACGACCCGCTGCGCGGCGTCGCCGTCGAGCACTTCCGCGACGCGACGCGCGGGGCCGTGCGCCGGATGCAGGAGGCCGGCATCGACGTGGTGCTGATGGAGCCGCAATGGTGTCCGAAGCTCGAAGCGACGCCGGGGGCGCACCGGTTCCGCGATGCCGTGCGCGCGGTCGGCGCCGAGCTCGACGTGCCGGTGATCCGCCGCGACGACCTGATGCGCGGCTGGATCCGCGACGGGAAGCTCACCCACAATCAGCTCTTCTCCGCCGACGGCCTGCACATGGCCGACAACGGCTACGCGATGCTCGCCGAGGCCGCCGCCGCCGAGATCATCGAGGACGCAGGCCCCGTGCGAACCGCCGAAGCGGTCGCCGAGTAGGTCATTCGGAAGGTTCAAGACTTCCGCAAGGTACGTTGCGACGGCGTGGGCGCCGGTTCGTCGGCCCGCAAGAGCACCGAACGGCCCCTTCAATCCCCGCCCTCACGCGGGCGCCTGCGGTGCGTTTGGCGTTTCGTGAGGAATGCGCGATCGGTGCCTCGGATCACGTCTTCGGGTCGTCACCCGGGCGCCCGGCCTCGCTCCATCCGGCCTTGGCGTCGGCTGCGGGCTTCGTCAGCAGCACTTTCCCGTCCACGGTGCCGACCCACGCGATCGGGACGGCGTGGTGCCGACCGCCCGCATCCCGATCGGTCTTCGTCCGCGTGATCGTCCGGCCCTCGACCTTGTCGACGTGCCCGCCGTCGACGCCCACCACCTCCTGTGCTCCGCGATGCGCGCGGCACCGGCTTCGGGCGTCGTCTGCGCGTCGGCCGCCCCGACCACCGCGAGGAAGTTTGAAAGGGCGAGCATGGCAGCCCCCGGACGGTGCGGCATGGACGGTTTTCCAGGATCGTATCCGTTGCGTCCCGTGAACGCCGGAGCGCACCGTCCGTTTCAGCGTGGCCGGTCACTCCGTTCGTGGGCGCGGTCCGCGCGGTCTTCGCCGCTCGGCGGCGTCGCGTCGACGTGGGGAACCCGGTAGGACGCTCAAGCGGCGCCCTCGGTGCGTGGGCCGGAGATCGAGCGGGATGGACACGGCAGCACGCATCGCGATCCTCGGCGCGCCGACGGAGGTCGGCACCAGCGAGCCTGGTGCCGTGATGGGGCCGGCGGCGCTGCGCACCGCGGGCCTCATCCGCACCCTGCGCGATCTCGGCCACACCGTCGTCGACCACGGCGATGCGGCGCCGGACGGACCTGCGGACGCCGTCGGCCTCGCCGCCGTCGCCGCCTGGACGCGGGTGCTGGCACACCGGGTCGAGGTGCTGCTCGCCGACGGCGCCCTGCCCCTCGTAATGGGCGGCGACCACAGCCTGTCGCTCGGCACCGTCGCGGGCGCGATGCGCCACTGCACCGATGCCGGCCGGCCGCTCTTCGTGCTCTGGCTCGACGCGCACGCCGACTTCAACACGCCCGAGACCTCGCCGTCCGGCAACCTCCACGGCATGCCGCTGGCCGCGCTCTGCGGCGAGCCGGGGTTTTCCGCGCTGTTTCCCGATCGTCCCACCCTCGATCCGACCCGCGTTCACCTGTTCGGCCTGCGCTCGATCGATGCGGGCGAGCGGGCGCTGGTCTCCGCGCGGCGCGTCGAGGTCACCGACATGCGCCACATCGACGAGTTCGGCGTGGTGGCGCCTCTCCGGCGCAGCCTGGAGCGCGTCCGGGCGGCGAACGGCCACCTGCACGTCAGCTTCGACATCGACTTCCTCGATCCCGGACTCGCACCCGCCGTCGGCACCACCGTGCCCGGCGGCGCGACCTTCCGCGAGGCGCACCTGATCATGGAGATGCTGCACGATTCCGGCCTCGTCGGCTCGCTGGACGTGGTCGAGCTGAACCCGTTCCTGGACGAGCGCGGCCGCAGCGCCCGCGTGCTGGTGGAACTGGTGGCGAGCCTGTTCGGCCGGCGCATCCTCGATCGGCCGACTCCGCCGATCGAGGCGGTGCCGAGCGCCGCGCCGCGCGGGTGACGGGCGTGCCCCGGTGCACGAGGCGCGGATGCCGAGCCGCCCGGATGCACGTCTCGTGACGGAGGCATCCTCGCCCATCCCGGCGCGCCAGCGCTCGGTCGGGCGCGTCGCCCTGCGGGTCGGGACGGGCGGTTCGCGCGGGCCGACGCGGGTCCTCGACCTCGCCGAATCCGGCCCCTCGCGGCTGCGCTTCCCGCGCACGCACGGGGCCGAGGTGGAGGCGATCCTGGTCAACACCGCGGGCGGCATCGCCTGCGGCGACGCGTTCTCCGTCTCGATCGACCTCGACGCGGAGGCCGGCCTCGTCCTCACCACGACGGCGGCGGAGAAGGTCTACCGCTCGGACGGCCCCGTGAGCCGGATCGAGAACCGCGTCGCGCTCGGGCCCCGCGCGCGCCTCGCGTGGCTGCCGCAGGAGACGATCCTGTTCGACCGCGCCCGCCTGCGCCGCCGCTTCGAGGCGGACCTCGCCCCCGATGCCGGATTGCTGGCGTTCGAGGCGGTCGTGTTCGGCCGGCACGCCCGCGGCGAGGCGGTGGAGACCGGGCTGTTGACGGATGCCTGGCGGGTGCGCCGCGCCGGGCGCCTCGTCTACGCCGACACGCTCCGCCTCGACGGCGCGGTCGCCGCCCTCCTCGCCCGCTCCGCGATCGGCGGCGGAGCGCGGGCCTGCGCGACGCTGGTCGACTTCTCCCCCGGCGCCGAGGAGCGCCTCGACGAGGTCCGTGCCCTCTTAGCGGCGCTGGGCGCGGCTGCGTCCGGAGTCGAGGCGGGCGCGAGCGCCTGGAACGGCCACCTCGCGCTCCGCCTCCTCGCCCCGGAAATCGGTGCCCTGCGCAGGCTCGCCGCGCGGTTCCTCGCCCGCTACCGCGGCGTAGCGATGCCGCGGGTGTGGCAGGCCTGATGCCGGCGCGGCCCCGACGAATGAGGCTCATCGCGCGTCATCAGGCGATTGCTCCGCGCCCGCCTCGTCTGCTAGAGACCCGTCACCCCGCGCCGGCCGCCCGGCCCGGGACACGCGGCGCTCCTGCGTTTTCGGGCGCGCCCTGCGACGAGGCCTCGTGGCGGAGTGGTTACGCAGAGGACTGCAAATCCTTGCACCCCGGTTCGATTCCGGGCGAGGCCTCCACCACCGCCCCAACGGCGCTGAAAGAATTAGCGTTTTCCCTCGGGCTGGAACTCCGCGCCGCGAGCTTGGAATCGGGGTTCATCCGCACGTTCGGTGCCGAGGGCTGACTTGGGCGCTGCTCCGCGTCGTGGCCGAGGGCAGGGCGATGCTGATCGCGCGCCCGGCCTGCCGCCTGTTCCGGACGGCCTTCACGGCGGTGACTGGGTGCTGGATGGGGCCGGGCTGCGGACCACCGCGGTCTGGACCTCCTGTCCGACCTGCGGGCGCACCGCGGGGGGCACGGCGCCCGGGCGACCGCTTCAGGACCTGTCCTGGCAGGACCCGCCCTGGCAGGAGGGCCGTGATGTGGCGGGTGAAGGTCGGCCGCCTTCCACTGCAGCCCGGGCCGCACCTTCACTGAACGCGTACCGGGGC
>NZ_CAXTBY010000064.1:0-19992 GCF_964242245.1 uncultured Methylobacterium sp.
ACCCCAGACCTGAGGATTCGCGATGCCCGCTGCCAGAACCCGTCGCGACCTCTTCGGCCTCGCCGTCGTCATGCTCGCGGCCGCGACCGGCCCCGCACGCGCGGCCAAGCCGCTGCGGATCGGCACCACGGCCGGTCCGGTCGGCCGGACGCTTGCGTTCGCCGCCGACCTCGCCCGCAGGGAGGGACAGGCGGTCGAGATCGTCGAGTTCACCGACTGGGTGACGCCGAACGAGGCGGTGGCCTCCGGCGACCTCGACGCCAACCTGTTCCAGCACGTGCCCTACCTTCAGAACGCCATCCGCGCCCGCGGCTACCGCCTCGTTCCGGTCGAGGGCGCGATCATCCTTCCGGTCGGCCTGTTCTCGAAGCGCGTGACCAGCCTCGACGCGGTGCCGGACGGCGCCGCGGTGGCGATCGCCAACGATCCGGTGAACGCGGCACGCGGTCTGCGCCTGCTCCAGACCGCCAAGCTCCTGACGCTGAGGCCCGGCGTCGGCGACGAGGCCTCCGTCGCCGACATCGTCGAGAACCCGCGGCACCTGCGGGTCCTGGAGCTCGACGCCGCGCAACTGCCGCGCGCCCTCGACGACGTGACCCTGGCGCAGGTGAGCTTCACCTACCTGATCGCCGCGGGCGGCGACCCGAAGACCGCGCTCGCGACGGACGGTGTGGGCGACCGGCGCTACACGATGAGCTTCGTCGCCCGGCCCGACAACCGCGACGATCCGCGCCTCGCGGCCTTCGTGCGGAGCTTCCGCTCCCCGGAGGTCAAGGCGTTCATCCAGCAGACCTATGCCGGGTCCCTGGAGCCGGCCTGGTAGGGCTCGCGCGGCTACCAGCTCGGCAGGACAGCGCCGCCGAAGGTGGTCTCGATGAAGGCCTTGGTTTCGGCTGAGCGGTAGCTCTCCACGAGCGCCGTCACCCAGGGCTTGTCCCTGTCGGCGCTGCGCACCGCCAGCACGTTGACGTAGGGGCCCTTGGGCTCCTCCTTCAGGATCGCGTCCGACGGCTTGAGGCCGGCGGGCGTCGCGAAGTTGGTGTTGATCGCCGCCGCATCGACGTCGTCCAGCGAACGCGGGGTCTGCGCGGCGTCGACTTCGATGAATTTCAGCCTGCGCGGATTCTCGACGATGTCGGCGACGCTCGGCTTGAAGCCGACGCCGGCCTTCAGCTTGATCACGCCCTTGTCCTGCAAGAGCAGCAGGGAGCGGCCGCCGTTGGTCGGGTCGTTCTGGATCGCCACCGTGCCGCCGTTCGGCACCGAATCGAAGCTCTTGTGGCGCCGGGAGTAGATGCCTAGCGGAAAGTTCACGGTGAGCGCGACGCTGTCGAGCTTGTACCCGCGGTCGACCTTCTGGTTGTCGAGGAAGGGCTGATTCTGGAACGAGTTGACTTCGAGTTCACCGGCAGAGAGCGCCTCGTTCGGCACGACGTAGTCGGAGAACTCGATGATCCTCAGGTCAAGGCCGCGCTTGGCCGCGATCGGCTTCACCGCCTCGACGATCTGCGCGTGCGGACCCGGCGTCACGCCGATACGCACGACCTGCGGCGCCTGCGCACGCGCGGGTGCGCCGGCGAGCGCGAGGAGGACGGCGAGGGTCAGGGAACGCAGCATGCGACGCTTTCGGGAGAGGGCGGTTTCGGGGGAGGCGACGATCGGATCAGGATCGGCGGATGCGCCGGTTCAGACTGCGGGCGAGGCGGTCGCCGAGGCTCTGCACCGCCTGGACCAGCACGATCAGGACGACGACCACCGCCAGCATCATCTCGGGCATGAAGCGCTGGTAGCCGTAGCGGATGCCGAGATCGCCCAGGCCCCCGCCGCCGACGGCGCCGACCATGGCCGAGTAGCCGAGCAGCGACACCACCGCGAGGGTCAGCCCGAGGACGATCCCCGGCAGCGCCTCGGGCAGCAGGACCTTGAGGATGATCTGGAGCGGGCTCGCTCCAAAGGCGCGGGCCGCCTCGACGAGGCCGCCGTCAACCTCGCGGATCGCCGCCTCGACGAGGCGGGCGATGAAGGGCGTCGCCGCGATCGTCAGCGGCACCGTCGCGGCGCTCGTGCCGATCGAGGTGCCGGCGATCAGGCGGGTGAACGGGATGATCGCGACGACGAGGATGATGAACGGCGTCGAGCGGGTGGCGTTGACGACGAAGCCCAGCGCCCCGTTGAGCCAGGGCGCGGCGAGCAGTTCGCCCCGCCGGCTCGTCGCCAGGAAGACGCCGAGCGGCAGGCCGAACAGGGTGCCGAGCGTTGCCGCGAGCGCGACCATATACAGCGTGTCGCCCGTCGCCTGGACGAGGAGGCGGACGAGTTCAGGCGACATGACGGCTCCGCCCGATCGCGGGGGCGAGGTAGCCGACCGGGTCGACCGCGAGATCCCGCGCGCTCAGGAAGGCGCTGGCGCGGGCCGCCACGTCGGGGCCGGGCGGCAGCGCGACGATGAGCGAGCCGAACGGTTGTCCGCCGATCTCGTCGACGGTACCCGACAGGATGTTGGCCTCGATGCCCATCTCGCGGGCAAGCCGCGCGACGATCGGGTCAGTGGCGTGCTCGCCCCGGAAGGTGATGCGCAGGACGGTGGCCGTGCCGGGCCCGGCCTCCGGTCGCAGGCGCTCGGCGAGCGAGGGCGGCAGCCGCAGGCCCATCTCGCCAGCGAGCAGGGCCCGGGTGATCTCGGTCTGCGGGCGGGTAAAGACGTCGAACACGGCTCCGCCCTCGACGATGCGGCCGTGCTCCAGCACCGCGACCTGATCGGCGATGGCGCGGATCACCGACATCTCGTGCGTGATCAGCACGATGGTCAGCCCGAGGTCGCGGTTGATCCGGGCCAGCAGGTCGAGGATCGCGCGCGTCGTTTCCGGGTCCAGCGCCGAGGTCGCCTCGTCGGAGAGGAGCACCTTCGGGCCGGTGGCGAGCGCCCGCGCGATGCCGACGCGCTGCTTCTGACCGCCGGAGAGCTCTGCCGGATAGCGGTCGCGCTTGTCCGCGAGACCGACCAGATCGAGCAGCTCGGCGACCTGCGCGCGGATCGCGGCGCGCGGGACGCCGGCGATCTCCAGGGGCAGGGCGACGTTGCCGGAGGCCGTGCGCGAGGCGAGCAGGTTGAAGTGCTGGAACACCATCCCGATCCGGCGGCGCACGTCCCGCAGGCGCCGCTCGTCGAGGCTTGAGACCTCCGCCCCATCCACGACGACGCGGCCTTCGGTCGGTTTCTCCAGGCCGTTGAGCAGGCGGATCAGGGTCGACTTGCCCGCGCCGGAGCGGCCGATGACGCCAAGTACCGACCCGGATGCCACGCCAAGATTCACGTCCGACAGGGCGGCGACCGGTTCGCCGTTCGCGCCGGCCGGATAACGCTTGGAAACCCCTTCGATCCGGATCAGGGGATCGCGTTCCGACGCTCGATCCGCCGATGGCAGGCGCCGCTCGTCCTCGCCGATGTCTGGGCTGGCCACGGTTTGCGTCTTCCGTCCTGCATGTCGCGACGAGGATGTCGTCGCATCGTGCCGCGTGTCGATCGCGGGCCGAAGGTCAATCTTGCGGAGGGCGCATTCTGCAAGGCGCGGGGTCATCGTCAATGAAAGCCCCTCCCAAATCCCGAGCCGCCAAAAGAACGGACCTGCGTAGATTCCGGTTGCAGACGGAAGAGTTGGATCGCCGCCAGTCGGCTCGCACAGCGGTCGTTCTGCGCGCCCGGTTCAGGCCGCCCGCCGCGTCTGATACGAAGGACAGGGCCCTCACGGATCGGCGACCCCGACGACCTCGGGCACATCGTCGAGCAGCAGCCTGCGCAGCGCGAAGGCCGCCTCCTGTACGGGACGGTCCAGCGCACGCCGCACGGCCTCGATCCGCGCGCCGCAACGCCCCGGCCCGCGGCGCGCGAACCGGCGCGGCTTGGCCGCGTCCGATGCCGCGATCTCCGCCGCCGCCCCGGTCTCGCCCATCCGGCGCGCCTGCGCGATCAGGGCCGCGACGCTCGGCACCGGATGCCGGGCGCGCCTGAGGGTTGCTTCGATCACGACGACATCGCCGCCGGCGATGGCCTCGCACGCGCTGCGGTCTTCGCCCTCGGCCTGCCGCATCGCGGTGAGGGCGGCATGCCCGAGCGCCCGGATCGTCGCGTCGTCCGCCATCCGGAACAGGTGCCGGAAATGGGCGGCCGCCTGCTGCTGCAATCCCTCAAGGGCGTCCGCCTCGGAGCGCCCCTCCACGTAACCGCCGCGGTACCACGCGGCGAGCTTGTCCACGGCGGCGGGGTCCGCCTCCGCGAGGATCGGCAGGTTGCGCAGCACCTGCGCGCGGGCCGCCTGCGGGCTGGCGTCGTCGTCCAGCGTCGAATCCGGGAAACGATCG
The DNA here is from genome assembly GCF_964242245.1 of uncultured Methylobacterium sp. NCBI lineage: Bacteria > Pseudomonadati > Pseudomonadota > Alphaproteobacteria > Hyphomicrobiales > Methylobacteriaceae > Methylobacterium > uncultured Methylobacterium sp. Next base: position 4,360 of record NZ_CAXTBY010000064.1, read on the forward strand.
GTCTCGACGATCTCGGTGACCACGCCGGCCTGGAGCAGGCGCGCGGCGTCCGGGATCCAGATGTCGTCCGAGGAGACCGCCAGCGCCTCCGCCGTGAAGTCGGCGGCGATGCCGGCGGCCCGGTAGGCGGCGCGCTCGGGCCCTGAATCGACCGCGAAGGCCTGTCCGAACAGCCCGGCCTCGTAGGGGGCGTGGAAGCCGAGGCGTCCGCCCGTTCCGAGGTAGCGTTGGCTACCGCGGACGAAGGCCAGGGTGCAGGCGGAGGCGCAGTCGTCCGGAACGTAGGTGGCGAGCCCGTGGTCGGCGACGAGGCCGCCGAGCGCCAATCCCTCCTCCACAAGTCCACCGTCGCTCGTGAGATGAATGCGCCGCACCTCCGGATGCGCGGCGAGCAGGGACGCGACGCGGGCCGACACCCCCTCCATGAGGTCTCCGGCCACGCGCAGGTCCCGTCCGCCCGGGCCGAGGGTCACCCGCGCCGCGGTGTCCGCGTTATCGGGCTCGAAGCGCTGCGCGAGGTCGGTCGACGCGCGCACGAAGGCCATCCGCAGGGACAGGTTTTCGCCAGCCGGGCCGGATTCGGCCGCGACGAGGCCGGCGATGGCGGCGGCGAGCGCGACGATGCCGAGGATCGCCCGGCGCGGCCGGAGGCGGGCAAGCCAATCGATCGGCATGGTAAGACCTCTCGTCTGCATCGATACGCAGATCGCGGGACTAAACTTCGTTGGGCGGGATATCGGCAGCGGCCCGGCTTCAACCGGTCGCGGCGGCGCCGATGCTTGGCCGATGGCTTTTGCCTGGCCGATGACTTGCCCGACGACTTGCCCGATCCGAGGGATCGTCGCGGAGATAGGCGACCATCATCTCGGCGACGGTGCGCTCGGCATAGGCCGGTACGCTCTCACCCCATCGCACCGGGAAAGCGTCGACGATCCGGCGGCCGGCCAGGATCTGCCGGACCTCGTCGGGCATCAGGCCGTCGTCGATGGCGGTGACGAAGGCGGCGTGTCCATAGGCGCACCGACGCGGCCGGGCGGCTTCCGCGCCCTTCAGGGACCTCGGCGTCCGGCTCGCGGCGGCCGCGTCAAAGTTCGTGTCGTGGTAGCCCATCGCCGAAGCCCTTCCCTGCCAGATCCCGGTTCCTCCCTGTGTCGTCGGAGCAGCGACACGGGAGGGACGACCCGGTCGTCGGGTGGGGAGCTCGCATCGCAACGGTCATGAAGCCCTCCCGGCGGCGCTTCCGCCGGCCTGTGAATTCGAGGACTGCGAATGTAGCCGCTCGAATGAGAGATGTGCTTCCAAAGAGTCGGCGATGTGCAGTTCGGTCGAAGCGCAAAGCGTGTCGGACGTGGAAGGTCCGCGTGCAACGCTGTAGATCCCGTCCGATCCGTCCGCCGAAATCCGAAGCCGATTGTCGGGCCTCCGTCGCGGGCTTCTCGCGCAGAGCGCTCTCGACCGTCAGGCCGAGATCGAAGTCGGTCCGAGGCGGGCAAAGCGGCTCGGCGGCCGAGCCAGGTCGAGATGGTCCCGCAGCGTGGTGCCGCCGTACTCGGTGCGGAACAGCCCGCGCTTCTGCAGGATCGGCACGACCGCATCGACGAAGGTCTCCAGGCCCTCCGGCAGCACGTCCGGCATCAGGTTGAAGCCGTCGGCGGCGCCGGCCCTGAACCAGGCTTCGATGTCGTCGGCGACCGCTTCCGGCGTGCCGACGACGATGCGGTGGCCGACGCCGCCGCCGAGCGCCCGAAGCAATTCGCGCACGGTGAGATTGTCCCGGCGCGCCAGCGCGACGGTGCCCTGGAACATGGTCTGGTTCGCGTTGACCGGCAGCGGCAGCGGGTCCGGCAGGGGCTTGTCGAGGTCGAGCCGCTCCGGCGCGATCTGGAGGGTGCCGGCGAGCCGCGCGAGGCTGTATTCGATCGGCACGAGGTCCCACAATTCGTCCTGACGCCGCCGCGCCTCGGCCTCCGTGCCGCCGATCACCGTGGCGAGGCCCGGCAGGATCACGATCGAGCCGGGCGCGCGTCCGAAGGTGGCGGCCCGGGCGCGCAGGTCGCGCGCGTAGGCGACGCCGTCCGCGATCGTCTGCGACAGGGTGAAGACCGCGTCCGCCGTCGCAGCGGCGAGGTCGCGGCCGTCGTTCGAGCCGCCGGCCTGCACGGTGATCGGCCGTCCCTGCGGCGCGCGCGGCAGGTTCAGCGGCCCCTCGACCGAGAAATACGTCCCGCGGTGGCGGATCGCATGCACCTTCGCGGTGTCGACGAAGCGGCCCGTCGCCTTGTCGCCGATGAAGGCGTCGTCCTCCCAACTGTCCCAGAGGTCATGGACGACCGCGACGAATTCCCGGGCGCGATCGTAGCGCGTCCGATGCTCGACGGCTGCGGCAAGTCCGAAGTTGCGGCTCGCGGCGGCGTCCGCCGTGGTAACGACGTTCCACCCCGCGCGGCCGCCGCTCGCATGATCAAGCGTCGCGAAGCGCCGGGCGAGATTGAAGGGCTCGTTGTAGGTGGTCGAGGCCGTCGCGATCAGCCCGATCCGCGTGGTGGCGGCCGCGACGCTCGCCAGCACGATGGTCGGCTCCAGCGCATTGAGCGGCCGATAGTCGATGCGGTCCGAGATCGACGGCGTGTCGGCGAGGAAGATGGCGTCGAACTTCCCGCGCTCGGCGATCTGGGCGACGCGCACGTAATGGCCGATGTCGGCGAAGGCATCGGGCCGGCTCGCCGGAAGCCTCCAGGCCGACGGATAAACGCCCGCGTGAAGGAGGTTCACGTTGAGATGCAGGTGTCGTTGGCTCATCGAGAAGATCATCCATCGATCGCAGGAGTAATACGGGTGCCGGCGTCCGGCTGGCTGGCGGCGCACGTTCGGGAGACGATCGCGTCTCCCGCGCCGTCCCGGCGCGAAGTTTTCGTCTCCACGTGTCCGGCTCAACGGCGTAAAGCTTCCAAAGATCTATTCGAGTTCGAAGGCTTCAGCATTCGGAGTTGATTTTGCTCTTGTCGGCGCATTAGATCGCGCTGCAACAGCTATCCCGATCCACCGCAGAGATGAAGGCGAAATTTCCCTCACAAGACATTAGGGAAGATTTTGTCCGCGGCGGCCGGAATCGAAGGCTGATTTCATTCCGAGTCGAGATTGATGCAAAGATTTGTTCCGTTGCTTGCGCTGGCCGTGCTGTCCACGGTCGGCCTCGCCGAGATTGCGTATGCCGACCCCGCGGACGCACAGCCCCGATCGGGCGGATCGATCACCTGGGGCGTGACGACGGAGCCGTCCTGCTTCGACCCGCATCGCTCGTCGCAGCAGGCCGCCTTCTTCGTGGCGCGGAACTACATCGACTCGCTGGTGGGCAAGCGGGCGGACGGCACCTTCGCGCCCTGGCTCGCGACCGCGTGGACGATCTCGCCGGACGGGAAGGACTACACCTTCACGCTGCGTGAGAACGTCGTCTTCCACGATGGCGAGAAACTCGACGCGGCCGCCGTCAAGGCCAACTTCGACTTCGTCAAGAACCCCGAGAGTGCGGCGAATGCCGTCGCCCTGCTCGAAGCCTTCAGTGCGGCCGAGGTGGTCTCGCCGTCGGTCGTGAAACTCACCCTGTCGCGTCCGGATTCGACGTTTCTGGAGTCGGTCTCGAACGTCAAGCTGGGCCTGATCTCGCCGAAATCGCTCGCGAAGGGCGACCTGTGCGGTGGCGGCCCGGCGCTGGCCGGCACCGGCCCCTTCGTCTTCGAGCGCTACGTGCGCGGCCAATCGGCGACCTTCGTCCGGAACAAGGCCTATGCCTGGGCGCCTGGCTACGCGGCCCATACCGGACCGGCCCATCTCGACGCGTTCACGTTCCGCTTCCTTCCGGAATACGCGGTCCGCACCGGCGCGCTGTCGTCGGGCCAAGTCGACGTGATCGAGGGCGTGCAGGCCACCGACGTGTCGCTCTTTGCCGACGACCCCGACTACCGACTGCTGGTCGGTCCCTCGGGCGCGAGCACGTCGTTTACCCTCAACATCAACTACACGCGGGCGCCGGCCGACGATGTCCGGGTCCGCCGGGCGCTCCGCGACGGCTTCGATCCCGAGCCGATCGTGCGCCAGGTCTATCTCGGCCTCGTGCCGCGGGCCTGGTCGATCATCGGACCGGCCAACCCGGCCTACAACAAGGCCCTGGTCGGGGCCTGGGGCAACGACGTCGCGGGCGCCAACCGCCTGCTCGACGAGGCCGGCTGGACCGGGCGCGACGGGCAGGGGTTCCGAACGAAGGACGGCCAGCGCCTGAAGCTCGATGTCGGATATCCGCAGCCCTACGTGCGCGACAACCGCGATATCCTGATCCAGGGCATTCAGGCGGCCCTGCGCAAGAACATCGGCCTCGACCTCAACCTGCGCATCGTCACCGCCGGCGAGTACGCCAAGGGCAACGCCACCGGCACGTGGGCGATCTATCCCAACACCGACAATCCGTCCGATCCGGCCCGTGAACTCTGGGACATGCTCGGAACGAAGGGATTCCTCTACACCAACGTGGCCAACCCCGATCCCGAAATCACCGGCCTGATCGAACAGGCGCTGCAGGCCACGGACCCGATCGCCAAGCGCGCGCTCACCGACCGGATCCAGGTGCTCGGCGTCGACAAGGCGTTCATCGTGCCGTTGTTCGCGCCGAGCTGGTTCCTGGCGGCGAAGAAGACGGTTCGCGGCCTCGGCTTCGAGGCGGGCCTCGACTCGCCGTCGAGCGCCTACGACGTCTGGCTCGCGAAGGAGTAGGCGCGCCATGGTCTCTCCGACCCTGTGGTCCCGCATCGCATCGCGGCTGCTCACGAGCCTCGTTGTGGCCTGGGCCAGCGTGACGTCGGCCTTCCTCGCCCTTCACGCCCTGCCCGGCCGCATCGAGGACATCCTCGCCGGAGACGTCGACACGCCCGGCCTGCATGAGGCCATCGCCGCCGAATGGGGGCTCGATCGCAGCCTGTTCGCGCAATACGGGGCGTTCCTGTCCCGCATCGCGGGCGGCGATCTCGGCACGTCCTACGTCCTGCGCCAACCCGTGCGGGAGATCGTCGGCTCGCAGCTCTGGCCCACGGTTCAGCTCGCGCTGACGGCCGGATTGCTCGCCGTGGTGCTGGCGGTTCTCGTGGCGCTCCTCACCGCCGGACGCGGGCGCTTTTCGCGCAGCCTCGCCTCAGGCCTCGAACTCGTCCTCGCCTCCACGCCGGTCTTCTGGATCGGCATCCTCCTCCTGATGCTGTTCTCCTTCACCCTGCGGTGGTTCCCGGTTTCGGGGGCGAACGGCTGGCAATCCCTGGTGCTGCCGTCGATCGCCCTGGCGCTTCCCACGGCGGGCCTGCTGGCGCAGGTGCTGCGCGAGGCCATCGAGAAGACCCTGGACCAGCCCTTCGTCACCACGATCCGCGCGCGCGGCGTCGGCGAATTCGCCATCCGGGCACGGCACGTCCTGCGCCATGCGCTCCTGCCGGCCGTCACCCTCGGCGGCTGGCTGATCGGCGGCCTGCTCGGCGGCGCCGTGATCACTGAGAAGGTGTTCGGTCGGCCGGGGCTCGGCAGCGTCACGCTCGGGGCCGTGCTGACCCACGACGTACCCGTGGTGCTCGCCGTCGTGCTGCTCGCCGCCTTCATCCACGTCGCGGCCTCGACGCTCCTCGACATCCTCTACCTGCTGATCGACCCACGCTTGAGGGCCGCATGAACGCCTCGACGCACCCGCCCGGCGAGGGCACTGCCGTGCTCGCCCCCGGCGATCTCGTCAGCCTCGACGCGCCTCGGACCGCGAAAGGGAGGGGACGCCGAACCTATCCGCCCTCCGTCGTCGCATCGGCCGTGTTCCTGGCGGCCCTCCTCGCGGTCGCGGTCGCCCCGAACCTGTTCACCGCCTACGATCCCCTGACGGGGAGTTTCCTCGAAGGCCTGAAGGCGCCGAGCTGGGACCATCTCTTCGGCACGGACCGGCTCGGACGGGACGTCTTCGCCCGCACGCTGCACGGCGCGCGCTACTCGCTTCTGATCGGGCTCGGCGGCATGGCGATCAGCGTCGCCGCCGGTGTCTTCCTCGGCATCCTGGCCGGCCAACGGAATCGCGTGCTCGACGAGGCGACCTCGCGCGTCTTCGACGTGCTCTCGTCGTTTCCCGGCGTCCTGCTCGCCATGCTGGTCGTCACCTTCCTCGGGCAGGGCATGCTGAACATCGCCATCGCCGTCGGCATCGCCGGCATCCCGAAATTCGGACGCGTGGTGCGCGCGCAGACCCAACTGGTGCGCGACGCGGATTACGTGACCCAGGCCGCGATCTACGGCCTCGGCCGGCGGCAGGTCTTCGTTCGCCACGTCCTGCCCAACGTCCTCGTCGCGATCCCGGTGATCGCCACCGTCTACATCGGCAGCACCATCCTGACCGTCTCGGGGTTGAGCTTCCTCGGGCTTGGCCCGCAGCCGCCGACCCCCGAATGGGGCGTCATGCTGGCCGAGAGCCGCGACGTCCTGCGCGTGGCGTGGTGGCCCGCCATCTTCCCCGGGGCGGCGATCACCCTGACGGTGATCGCCTTCAGCACCGTCGGCGGATTCCTGCAGAAGCGGTTCGAGGGGCGCATCGCATGAGTCTCGACGCGCAGGCGAACGGTGCGGGCGAGCGGCCCCTGCTCGTCGATGTCCAGGGCCTGTCGATCGGGTTCGCGTCGGCCGGCGCCGGCGCACCGATCGTGCAGGGCGTCGACCTCGCCCTTCATGCCGGCGAATGCGTCGCGCTGGTGGGCGAGTCCGGTTCGGGCAAGAGCCTGACGGCGCGCAGCCTCCTCAACCTCGCCGGGGACGGCGCGGTGGTCGAGGCCCGGCGCTTCCGCATCCAGGGGCGGGATGCGCGGGCGTTCCGCGAGGCCGATTGGCGGCGCCTGCGCGGCACGGTCACCGGCCTAGTGATGCAGGACGCGCTGGTCTCCCTCGACCCGTTGCGGACGATCGGACAGGAGGTGGCGGAGGTCCTGTCCGAGCATCGCATCCTGTGCGGACGCCGGGCCATCGACGCGCGGGTCATCGACGTGCTGAGCAAGGTCGGGGTCCCCGATCCCGAGATCCGCGCGCGCCAATATGCGCACCAGCTCTCCGGCGGATTGCGCCAGCGCGCCCTGATCGCCTCGGCCATCGCGGGAGAGCCCGATCTCATCATCGCGGACGAGCCGACGACGTCTCTCGACGTGACGGTTCAGGCGCAGGTGCTGCAGGTGCTCGCGCAACGGGTGCGGGCGGGCGCCGGGCTCCTGCTGATCAGCCACGATCTCGCGGTCGTCAGCGGCATCGCCGACCGGGTGATCGTCCTGCGCGACGGGCGCGTCGTCGACAGCGGGCCCACGGCCGATGTTCTGACCCGACCGCGACACCCCTATACCCGCCAGTTGATCGCGGCGATTCCCTCCTTCGCATCGCGTGGGCGACGGCTCGGTTCGCCGACGCCGAGCCGTCCGGTCGGCCGCATCTCCGAACGTATCACCGTGGTGCGCGATCCGCTGCCGCCGCACCAGGACCGACGTGTCGTTCTCGAAGTTCGCGGCATCGCGAAAGACTACGCCCGCACCCCGGGACTTGGTCGCCGGACGCACACCACCGCCGCCCTCGACGATGTGAGCTTCGACGTGAAGGCCGGCGAGGTCGTGGGCATTGTCGGGGAGTCGGGCTCGGGCAAATCGACCTGCGCCAGGATCGTCCTCGGCCTGCTCGCGCCCGACCGCGGCGCGGTGCGGCTGCTCGGCGAGCCCTGGTCGGGCATCCGGGAGACCGAGCGTCGCCGGCTGCGACCCCGGCTCCAGTACATCCCGCAGGATGCCCTGAGCAGCTTCGACCCGCGCTACCGGGTCTCGGAGATCATCGCGGAGAACCTCGCCGGGCTCCGCCCCGCGGACAGAAGAACCCGAACCGTCGAACTTCTGGAGCAGGTCGGCCTGCGCGCCGACGTCGTCGATCGCTATCCCCGGTCGCTCTCGGGCGGCCAGCGCCAGCGCGTCTCGATCGCCCGCGCGCTCGCGGCGGAGCCCGTCGTCATCGTCTGCGACGAGCCGGTCTCGGCGCTCGACATCGGCATCCAGGCGCAGGTGCTCGACCTTCTGGGAGACCTGCGGGCGCGGCTCGGGACGGCGCTGCTGTTCATCTCCCACGATCTCGGCGTCATTCAGCATCTGGCCGACCGCGTGCTGGTCTTCCACGACGGCAGGATCGTGGAGCACGGGCCCGTCGGCGAGGTTCTGACGACGCCCGCCGATCCTTACACGAGGACACTTCTCGCATCGCAGCCGCGGCTTGAGCGCAGCCTGACCCAGCATCCGCACTGAACCAAGTTGGGCGCGCTGCATCATCCTGAGCTCGGCATCACCTTGATTCGCACCGAGTTCCCCAACGGGCCGAGCGACGTCGCCAGCGACTTGACTGCTTGGCTCGGCAGCCGAGGCATGCCGCATATCCGGTGTGCTCGCGCCATCCGCAGACGCAGGGCAAGATCGAACGCTGGCACCAGACGCTCATGAACCGCGTCCTGCTCGAACACGCCTACCTGCCGGGCGAGCTGGAGGCGCGTCGCCGCCTTCGACGAGCACGACAACCAAGTCCGGGCCCACGAGAGCCCGAGCAACCTCACCAACCGACCTCTACCTCGGCCGGGACGAGGTGATCGTGTGCGAGCAGAACCGCATCAAACGCCAGATCCTCTCCGATCGCCGCTTGCGTCATGACGCGCAGGCTGCCTAGCCTCACGACCAGATGAACCAGCGCTGCCGCTCCTGAACATCTCGAATCAATTCAACGCATGCGACGACGGGCAATCATGCGCGCGAAGTCGCGCCGCACCTGCCGGGTCGGGGCTGTCATTCGAAGAGGGCTCGACGAGGAACGAATCGCCGACGCGTTCCGGACGACGGCCTTCTGTCGCGCTCCGTCGATACTTGGTCCTCGGCAACCGCCATCCGCAGGCCCACTGAAAGTATGACCTCTTCATCCTTGATCGGCCGAGCTGCCGGTCTTCCCCGCAACGTTCGGATTTCCCATGTTTGATGATCGTGAACATCTGATCGGGCATTCATCCCTGGGGGCGCCCGAGGCGGGCGCGGGCTCCGCTGAGCGGTCAGACGACGCGGTCGATGCTGTCCTCCCGGCCCCGAAGCTGGTCACGCTGGGATTGCAGCACGTCCTCGTCATGTACGCGAACGCGATCGCCGTGCCGCTCATCGTCGGCGGCGCCCTCAAGCTTCCCAAGGACCAGATCGCCTTCCTGATCAACGCCGACCTGTTCGCCTGCGGGATCGCCACCCTGATCCAGACCATCGGCATCGGCCGCGTCGGCATCCGGCTGCCGGTCATCATGGGCGTGACCGCGGTGGCGATCCAGCCCATGCTCGCGATGGCGGCGATGCCGGGGGTCGGCATCACGGGGATCTACGGCGCCGTGATCGTCGCCGGCCTGTTCGGTCTCCTGATCGTTCCCGTCGTCGGCCGTGCCCTGCCGTTCTTCCCACCCGTGGTCACGGGCTCGATCCTGGCCATGATCGGTCTTGCGTTGACACGCGTCGCAGCCGGCTGGGCCGGGGGTGGGACCGGCGCTCCCGATTTCGGTGCGGCACCCAAAGTGCTGATCGCCGGCCTCGTGCTTGCCGTCATCCTCGCGCTCGCCCGGTTCGGACGTGGCTTCCTCGCCAGCATCGCCGTCCTCGTCGGAATGGCCGTGGGCTACGCCGTCGCGGCGGTCCTCGGCTGGGTCAATCTGGAAGGCATCGGGAACGAGCCCTGGCTGCGGATCGTCCTGCCGTTGCAGTTCGGCCTGCCGACCTTCCACCTCGTGCCAAGCCTGATCATGTGCCTCGTGATGACGATCGTGTTCATCGAGGCGACGGGCATGTTTCTCGCGCTGTCGGTGATGACCGGCCGGGCCGTCGGCACCGAGGACATCCGGCGAGGCCTGCGCGCCGATGCGCTCGGAACGCTGATCGGCGGGGTGTTCAACACCTTCCCCTACCTGTCCTATTCCCAGAACATCGGCCTCGTCAGCCTGACGGGCGTGCACAGCCGCTGGGTCTGCGCGACGGCCGGCGGGATCATGCTGCTGCTGAGCCTCATACCGAAGGTCGCGTTCGTGGCGGCCTCGGTCCCGCAGCCTGTCCTCGGCGGAGCCGCCCTGGTGATGTTCGGGATGGTCGCGGCCACCGGCATCCGCATCCTGGCGCAGGTCGATTTCGGACCGCGCAACGCGCACAACGCCCTGATCGTCGCGGTCTTCCTCGGGATCGGACTGATTCCGATCGTGCAGCCGCAGCTCCTGCGCACCGTGCCGGACGGCTTCCAACCGATTGCGAAGGATCCGATCCTGCTCACCGCGATCGTCTCGCTTCTGCTCAACGGGCTGTTCAATGGCCCCGCGCGTCGCCGCGCGCTTCAGGAGGTCGATGAGAGATCCGGCACAGTGATCGGTTCCGGAGCCTCCATGATCGCGGTCTCCAACAGTTCCAGTCGATCCTGACCCCAGAACGGCTCACCGCGGTAGACGTAGAACGGCGCACCGAACACCTGTCGCGCGATCGCCTCTTCGGTGAGTGCTACCTCCTGCGCCCGCAGGACCGGGTCCGAGGCTGTCGCGAGCAGGTGCGTACCATTCAGACCTGCGGCATCAGCAAGGCGCATGATGGTCGCAGGGTCGGCGATGTCGCCCTCGTCGGCCCAGACCGTTCTCAGTCCGGCATGCACGAAGGCTGCGACATCCCTGCCCTCGGCAATGGCAGCGAGGAGAACACGATGTGCCAGTGATGGATCGGCCGGGTAGAACTTGGGGTGCAGGACCAGCGGGATGCCACGGACGCGGCGCCAGCGCTGCATCTCGACGAGACGGTAAGCTTGGCGTTGCATCGGTCGCTCCTTGACCGGCTTTCCACCACCTGCATCAAATACGGCCAACAAGTCGATCGGTTTGAACACCACCTCTGCATTCTGCCGACGAATGAGTCCTTGGAACTCCAGGCTTCCAACATATGACCAGAGTGAAAGGAAGCTGAAATAATACTCAATGGTCGGCTTCGGCGTACTTATTGAATTACACATGGATCTTAGTCCTTTAGATTTTTGTTCATGTCTCGTTAAATTGGCATCGCCCTTCACGCCATATCAATCTTTTCATGACCTGCTTCATTTAATTCGAAGGGCGTTTTGCAACAACGTCTTCCACCGCCGGATCGACCGGCTCGACACCAACGAGTGCGAGCAGCGCCGCAGCCAGCAGGAGCAGGAGCAGGAAGGCTCCGAGGTCCGCTCGGTCGAGCTCGAACGCCTGCTGGTGCGGGGATCGAACCTGATCGAGCGGCGTCAGCGGGTGACCGATCCCGTTCACTCCTTACCAATTCTCGTCCCGCGCCTACCCGTCAGAAAGCAGGGCGGGCGTGCTGCCGTAGACGGCATGTCAGGCCGATGTTCATTGCCAAGTGTCTGGTTTTTCGACGCAAAATTTTCTAAGAAGTTTCTTACAAAGAACGGTAAGGAACTGTGTAAAAATCAACGGCGATTCTATTTAAAATTCACTCTGCTGTAAATTACAATATTCACTTTGCACTCAAGGTCCTGTGCTCTGCGCTGGCAGCGCCGCTTGCGCCGACCATCACGAAGGGCGCCCAGAAACTCGGGTGAGAATTACTCGCATTGCCGTCTTGCATAAGCGCGATCATTCCGCGCCGCAGCGCCTCGGCCGGGGCCATGGCCGGCTCGGCGGCGATCGCCTGGATGGCGAGGGTGGTGAGACGCACGGTGGCCTCCGAACCCACGGGCCAGTGCGAGACCAGGAGGTTGCGCGCACCGGCATAAAAGAACGCCTGAGCAAGTCCAGACAGCGCCTCCGCCCCGGGCTTGTTGCCGGCGGCCGTATTGCAGGCCGAGAGCAAGATCCATTCGGCGTTGAGCTTGAGCTGCGCGACCTCGCTCGCCATGAGGAGCCCGTCATCCGCAGCGCTCGATACGCCGGGCAGCGTGAGCGCCAGCGCCGGCTCGGCGCGCGCGCTGAACAGGGCCGTCTCGTCGGCGACGAGGGCGTGCGTGGCGAAGTGGATGATCCGATAGTCGGAGAGCCGCATCGCCTTGAGCTTTCCTTCTCGCGCATCGCTGCGAAGCAGCATCGCGCTGGCGGAGGCCCCGAGCAACCGGCCGACGGCCCGGACCTCGTCGGCGGTTTCCGGCAGGGGGGCGAGTGCGCGGCTCAGCAAAGCCAGATCGGTGGTGGACGATGCCGACACCGTGCGGATCGGCGCTCCGCTCGGAAGCGGCGCCGTGAAGGTCGGGTCGCCGATGCCGAGATAGGGCAGCGGCGCCGGGGCCTGCGCCTGCGACCGCGCCACCTTCAGGCTCGCCACCGTCGGCAGCACGGTGACCGCATGGCGCCGAGCGAGCCATGCCACGTCGCGAAAATCGGCCAGCTCGGCCACCGGCTTTTCGGGTTTGTCGGTCACCAGCACATGGAACGGCAGGCTGGTGAGGGCGCCGGAGGCCACCAGGAGCAGATGCGGCTTGTCCCGGATCAACGGCTCGGCCGTTGAAAACAGCTGCTGGTAGAGCGCGTGCGCGCGGGCGGGATCGAATGGCTTGGCCTCCCCCGGCCTCGCGGTGGGATCGAGCCCAGCGCGCAGCTCGCGCACCTGCTTCTCGATGCCGGCGGTGCCCGCCGGCATCTGATACCAGACCTGACGCTCGCGGGTGATCACGTAGGCATAGGCGGCGTCCACGCCAAGATGAAACATCACCAGGGCCTCTTTCGCGCCGATCAGTGCCGCGACCTCGGCGTTCGTGACCGGCTTCGGCGTAATGAGGCCGGCATAGCGGGGAAACTCGACTGCGAGCCGCGCATCGAGCGTCTTCAGCCGCGCCTCGATCGAGGCCGAGCGAACGTTCATGGCTTGCTCGGCCGCCTCATCCCGTGTCCCGGACGGCTTTGCGAGAGAGGCGAGCAGGCGCGCGTCGAGGCTCTCGCGCTCCGAGAGGAGATCCTGCTGCTCCCGGACCAAGGCGGCAAGCGCGTCGCCGCCGCCGGCGAGGCGCGCCGCGGTCCGGTTGATCGCACCGGCGGCGGCGGTCTGGTTCATCCACTGCGCGATCTCGAACGATTCCTCGCCACCCCTGCCGTCGAGAAGCTTCTCGTCCTGCCCGCGCTTCAGGAGCCGCAGGGTGGTCTCCAGAACCTGGCGGCCGTTGCGGATCTCGCCCGCCATGGCGAGGCCCGAGGCCTTGGCGAGGCGCCCGATGACGATCCGGGCGGCGCGTCGCGACGATTCGAGGGCATCCCTCGTATGGCCGAGCTGCATGTGATCGGCCGCGAGGGCGCTCAGCGAGGACGCGATTTCGGGATGGTTCGGTCCCCACGCCCCCAACCGGATCGCGAGCGCACGCTCATGCAGGGACACGGCCTCGGCCGCCTGTTTGCGGGCGAGCAGGACATTCCCGAGGTTCCCGAGCGCGGTGGCGATATCGGGGTGGTCGGGCGCGAGGCTTCGCTCCCGGATCGAGAGGGCCCGGCGGTAGAGCGTTTCCGCCTCGTCGAGGCGGCCCAGCGCACGCAATGTTACGGCCAGGTTGTTGATCGGGAAGGCGACCGACGGGTGGTCGGGCCCACGCAGCATTTCCTGGATCGCAACCGCGCGCCGCAGCAGCGGCTCCGCCAGCGCGGGCCGGCCGCTATCCTTGTAGGTGATCGCGAGGTCGCTGATCAGGCCGGCGGTCCGCGGATGGTCCGGGCCGAAGGTCTTCTCGGCGATGGTGACCGCGCGCTCGAACAATGGCGCCGCGTCGACCTGCCGGCCGGCCATCAGGTAGACGCCTCCGAGCGTCGAAAGACTGGAGGCGACGTCGCGATGGTTCGGCCCGAGATGGGCTTCGCGGATCTGCAAGGCTCGCTTCGCGATCGGTTCGGCCTCGGCGTAGCGGCCCGCATCCCGGTACAGGATGGCCAGATTGACGAGGGGATAGGCCAGTCTGAGCGCGGCCGGGCCGCCTGCGGTCTCCTGGATCGCGAGCGCCCGGAGCAGGCGTTGCTCGGCTTCGTCGATCCGGTGCCGGCCGGCCGAAGCGCGCGCGCGATCGACCAGCAGGTCCGCGAAATCCGGGTGCGCCGGGCCGAGGCGGCGCTCCGTGGCGGCCGCGGCCCGTTCGAGGTATGCGTCGGCCTCCTCCGGCCGATTCTGGTCGAGGAGGATGTTGCCCGCCAGTTGCATCGCGCCGACGGTCTGCGGATCCTCCGAACCACTTGCTTTTTCGAACAAGGTGATCGTCGCGCGGATCGCCGCCATGGCGTCGTCGTAGCGCCCGACCCCGCGATAGCCCATGGCGAGCAGCCACTGCGTGTGCGCGACGCCGGGGTGCGACGCGCCGAACTTCTCCCGTACCTTCGGCAGGAGCGCTTTGGCGCGGACGAGCACCTCCTGATAGCGCCCAGCCGTGTTCAGTTCGAGAATCGCCTTCGCCTCATCGAGAAGGGGATTGCCAATTGCCGGTCGCGCAGGCGCCTGCGCACCCAGAAAGAGCGCCAGCACAGCGATCGCCAAGGGCCGCGCCAAAGCCGGTCGATAGGAGGGTTCCAGACCCATGGCTGCAGCCTCCGAAGTGCTTAACGACCTGCCGTCTGCACCTGCAGCATGTTGACCACTTGCACCCGACGGTTCTCGCGGCCGTTCGGATCGGCCGAAGTCTTGAGGTGCGTCTTGCCGTATCCGGCGGTGATCAGGTTCATCGCCGGGATACCGAAGGTCGTCACAAGGTACCGCTTGAGCGCGTCGGCCCGCCGCTCCGAGAGCGCTTGGTTCGTGACGTCGGCCCCTTTCGCGTCCGTATGACCGGCGATCAGGAAGGTCTGACTGCGCATGCGCTCGGAGCCCAGTGCCTTGCCGAGATTGCCAGCGGTGATGAGCGCCTTTCCACGCAGGACGTCGGAGTTGCGGTCGAACTCGATCGTCAGGTCGATCTGCGGCCGTCCCGTCGTCAGCTTGACCAGAGCCTCGCGCTCTTCCGCGGATACGGCGTAGCTCGGCCGACCGCGCAATCCGTCGACGAAAGCCTCGTCGCGCGACGGTCGTGCGGCTGGGGCGGGGGCCGGCGTGCCGAGGGACAGGCTTCGAAACCGCGGGGTCAGG
This sequence comes from uncultured Methylobacterium sp., assembly GCF_964242245.1. Classification (NCBI taxonomy): domain Bacteria; kingdom Pseudomonadati; phylum Pseudomonadota; class Alphaproteobacteria; order Hyphomicrobiales; family Methylobacteriaceae; genus Methylobacterium; species uncultured Methylobacterium sp. The sequence goes on from NZ_CAXTBY010000064.1 coordinate 19,500, forward strand.
GCGTTCAGGATCCGACCGGTGCTGGCCTCCTCGGCGCGCACCGTCCCGCCCAGCAGCGTGAGGATGAGGCCCGCATGAAGCAGGAATCGTCCAAAGGACTTCGAACAACCGATCATCGGTACCTCCTTTGCAGCAGCTCCTCCGAAGCCCGGCGCTGGGCATCGAATCGATGCGGTTCGCTAATGATTGACAGCTCTCACGCACTCCGATCAATCTTCGTGTGCAGAAGCACGCGATGCATATCGATGGATTGTCCGCGGCAGAGTCGCCGACATCCAGCAGGATTGACTCTGGTCGTCCGGTACGCCGCGCGAGGCGTTTCCCGATCGCGATCGGAGATGATCAAAAATGCCATGGCGTCACTGGAGAACAGCCGATTGCCTCCGCGTCGCGAGCCTCGTGCTCGCCTTTGCAGTGACCACGCGGGCCGAGGCCGCCGGGCGGCGGGTCGCACTGGTGATCGGTGTATCCGCATCGGGCACGAGGCCGGTCG
>NZ_CAXTBY010000064.1:20092-22703 GCF_964242245.1 uncultured Methylobacterium sp.
GTCGGGGATGCCGCGGCCATCGGGCAAATGCTGCGCACGGCCGGGTTCGCATCGGTCGTGACCTTATCCGATCCGACGCTGGCCGATCTGAAGCGCGCGCTGGCCGACCTCTCGACGGCGGCGCGGGACGCCGACATCGCCGTGGCGTTCTATGCCGGACACGGCGTCGAGACCGGCAGTACGGCCTATCTGGTCCCGGCCGGCGCGACAATCGCCCAACGGGCCGATCTCGACGCGGCGGCCCTGCCGCTCGACGCCATCGTGGCCGCCACCGCGCCGGCCCGCCGCCTCGGGCTCGTGCTGTTCGATGCGTCCCGGTCCGACCCCTTCGCCGGATCGGCCGCGCGGCGTCCTGCGACGCGCGTGCCCGCATCCGAACCGAGCACTGTGCCGAGCGGTGGCAACACGCTGGTGGGCTATGCTACCGGCACGCGTTCGGACGCCCTCGAAGGCACGGGCGCGCACAGCCCCTTCACGGCGGCGCTGCTTGCCCATCTCGCGACGCCCGGTCTCGACATCCGCCTCGCCTTCACGCGGATCCGCGACGCGGTGCTCAAGGCCACCGATCGCCGGCAGGAGCCGTATCTCTACGGCTCCCTCGGCGGTGAGACCGTGTCCCTCGCGCCGTAGGGCGAAGCTTTGTTCAGAACCGTCGGCGCAGGCGAACCGGCCGCTGAGCGGCTTCGATCCGCCGCCGCAGGATCAGGGCGGGCACGATCGCCCAGACAAAGCCCAGGGCGTAGAGCGACACGACTGCGACGCTGCCGCGCGTGTCCAAGCCGATCAGGCCGATCGCGGTGGAGCAGGCAGTGCCGAAGGCAAATAGCAGAGCGGTGCTGCGCAGCCGGCCGCCCAGCGTCCAGCCTCGGATGCGTGACCATAGGGCAAAGGCACGGAAACGGCAAAGCTCGGCCTCGATCAGAACCGCGAGGGCCGGTGGGTGCCCGGCATCGAGGTCGACGGCAGCCCGAGCAAGATCGCGGGCGTCGGTGGAACGCCCGTCGCAGAGGCGCGATCGTGCCGCGGCGGTCAGCGCGACGACGTTGTCCGGACCCGCCACGAGGGCGCGTGCGGCGAGCACTTTCGCTTCGCGCGACCGACAGCGACCGAACAGGTACTCAGCCGTGCCGCCGAGGATGACCGGATCATCGGGTGCCAGCGCACAGGCGGCTCGATAGGCTGACAGCGCCTTCCGTCGATAGGTTAGCGCGGCAAGCAGGTTGGCGAGTTGGAAGTGATTGTTGGGATCGGCGTGATCCAGGCGGACCGCTTCGTGGAGGTGGAGCAGTGCCTCGCGCCGCCCGCCCATCCTCCGGCCGAGGACGATCCCAAGAAGGCGGTGAGCGACCGCATCGTTTGGGTCCAAGGACACGGCCGCACGACAGGCGTTCCGCGCTCCAGCCCCGTCACCGAGATAATCGAGATGCAACCCCAGCAGAGCGAGGGCGGGCGCATGTTCGGGATGCCATGCGAGCACGCGACGCAGAGTAGAGACGGCCCCGCGATCGTTGCCTTCGCGCCCGAGCGCACGGGCGGCCCGCATCCCGGCTTCGACGTCGGCCCCCGGCCCGTCAGCGGCCATGCGCGTCGAGGAATGCCAGGACGTCGTCGTAGTAGCCGCCCTCGTTAGCGAACTTCGCGTAGTTGCGCGCTTGCGTCAGCCACGCTGCCGTCGTCGGCCTGCTACTCTTGAATGCGGTCCGAAGATCGGCGGCGGTGATCGGCGCGACGGTGTCCCCAGCGATCGACCGCTCGATCGCCGCGTCACAGGCCGTCTCAACCAGATCGGCCAGGTCGGCACCGGAAAAGCCGCCGGTCTTATCGGCGATCTCGCCCAGCGGCAGCCGCTGGTCCGCTGGGCGTCCGCGCAGCGCAATGCCGAGGATCGCCTCGCGGCTCGCGCGATCAGGGGGAGGAATGAACAGCGACCGGTCGAAGCGGCCGGGCCGACGGAAAGCCGAATCCATGGCCCAAGGCGTGTTGGTGGCAGCCAGGACGAGCACGCCGTCGTTGTCGCCACGAAACCCATCCATCTCGCTGAGGAAAGTCGAGACCATTGATGACTGGTAGCTATGATCGCTGAAGCGACGCCGCGCCGCTAGCGCCTCGACCTCGTCGAAGAACAGCACCGCCGGCCGCTTGGCCCGGGCGCCCGCGAACAGGGCAGCGATGCGCTTCTCGGAATCGCCGAGCCACTTTTCCAGGACGTCGGTGATCTCGACGATCGTGAAGCTGGCGCCGCATTCCGTGGCGGTCGCGCGAGCGATCAGGGTCTTGCCGCAGCCCGGCGGACCGTAGAGCAGCACGCCGCCGCCCGCACGTTTGCGGAACCGCTCGAACAGGCCCTTGCGCTCGAAGGGCAAAATGATCCGGCGACGGATCTGAACCTTCACCGCGTCGAGGCCGCCGATGCTGTCAAAATCGATCCGTGCGCGCGGCAGACCAAGCTCTGTCTCGGATTCGTGACCGCCCCGGCGCTGCTGGCGATCGAGTGGAACAATGTTGGATCCGTTCGTACCCGATGCAGCATGACCTTGAACGGCGGCGAAGCGCGCATCCAGGCTCGCATCCCGGAGCTGCGGAAACAGGGCGAGCGTCGCAATGTAACCCT
>NZ_CAXTBY010000065.1:0-10574 GCF_964242245.1 uncultured Methylobacterium sp.
TTCTTCCGGCAGAAGCGCTACGGCTTCAACCAGCAGCCCTTCGGCGTGTTCAAGTTCCGCAGCATGCGGGTCGAGACGAACGCGGTGTTCAGGCAGGCCTCCCGCAACGACGCGCGGATCACCCGCACCGGCGCCTTCCTGCGCCGCACCAACCTCGACGAGCTGCCGCAGATCCTCAACGTCCTGAAGGGCGAGATGTCGCTGGTCGGCCCGCGGCCGCACGCGCTCGCCCACGACCGGAGCTTCGAGCGCCGCATCGCCCTGTATGCCCGCCGCCACAACGTGCGCCCGGGCATCACCGGATGGGCACAGGTCAACGGTCTGCGCGGCGAGACGCTGACCGACCTCGACATGGAACGTCGGGTGAGCCACGATCTGCACTACATCGACAACTGGTCGATCTGGTTCGACATCCAGATCATGGTCCAGACGCTGTTTTCGCGGCGCGCCTACCGCAACGCCTTCTGATCGGCGCGCGATCTGCGGCGGGCGGGCCTCAGGCCAGCGCCGCCGTCTGCCGGCCGCGGCAAGCCCCGCACTCGCCCTCGACCTCCAGGATTCGGCTTGCGGACTGGAAGCCCGCGCGCGCCAGCGCGCGACCGAGCCCGGCCTCGACCTCGGGCGATGTCGTTTCGTCGATGCCGCCGCAGCGCTTGCAGATCAGGAACACCAGCCCCTCCCCCGCGCCGTGCTCGTGCGCGCAGGAGACGAACGCGTTGCGGCTGGCGATGCGGTGGACGAATCCGTGCTCGGTCAGGAAATCCAGGGCCCGGTACACCGAGACCGGGGCGACGCGGCGCTCCGGTCCGCTCAGGCGCTCGGCGATGTCGTAGGCGCCGAGCGGTCCCCCCGCTTCCGCCACGGCCAGCAGCACGTCGCGGCGAAGCTTCGTGAAGTGCAGCGCGCGCTCGCGGCAGAGCCGCTCGGCACGCGCGATCGTCGCCGTCGCCTGCCGTGAGCGGCAGGCGACGCTCTCCGCAGGCCCGGCGTGATCGTGCATTCCAGCCCTTGCTTCGGCCGCACCGCGATTGAACGCCGTGGGTGTTACAATGTACCAGTATCGATTATACGCCGCTCTCCCGGTGCCGGCAACGGATCGGGCGACGCACGCCTTCCGGCATCCCGCGCCGATGCGCCGAACCGAGCGAGAACCCGCCTTGTCGAAGATCTCCCTGTTCCGGAGCGGCCTTCCGGTCCGCCTCGGGCTTGCCGCGGCGCTCAGCCTCCCGCTCTGGCTGGCCATCGCCTGGGCCGTCGGCGCGTGATCTCCGATGGGCACGCGCCGCGGGGCGATATCCGGCTCGACGGGCTGACCCTCGGCTACGACCGGCACCCGGCGGTGCACCACCTCGACGGCACCATCCGCAGGGGCGACCTGCTGGCCCTGGTCGGACCCAACGGGGCCGGCAAATCGACCCTGCTCAAGGGTTTGATCGGCGAAATCCCCTGCCTCGACGGCCGGATCCTCCGTGACCGCACCCCGCACGCGCTCGCCTACCTGCCGCAGGCCCACGAGATCGACCGCAGTTTTCCCATCAGCGTGCTCGATCTCGTCGGCATGGGCCTGTGGCGCCGCTCCGGAGCGTGGCGGAGCCTCTTCGGCCACCGGCGGGCCGTGCTCGATGCCCTCGACGCCGTCGAGCTTGCCGGCTTCGAGGGCCGGCCGATCGGCACGCTCTCGGGCGGCCAGTTCCAGCGGGCGCTGTTCGCCCGCCTGATCCTTCAGGACGCCGAGGTGCTCCTCCTCGACGAGCCGTTCACCGGGGTCGACGCCCGGACGACGCAGGACCTGATCGCGCTGATCCGGGCCTGGCACGACCAGGGGCGGACCATCGTCGCGGCGCTCCACGACCTCGCCCAAATCCGCGCCCACTTCCCGCAGACCCTGCTGCTCGCCCGGGAACCGATCGCCTGGGGCGCCACCGCGGCCGTGCTGACCGACGGCAACCTCGCCCGCGCGGCGCGGCTTTCGCAGGCCTGGGACGAGGCGGCCACGGTCTGCGCCCGCGGCCCGGACCATCCCGCGCCGGCGATCGCCGATCGCCTCGGTGCCGAAGTCGGACAGGGACGGGACCGACGCGGCCATCACCATCGCCGCGACCTGATCTCCGGAGACGAGCGCGGGACGGCGGCATGATCGATCTCTTCGCGCCCTTCGTCGAGTTCGGGTTCATGCGCCGGGCGCTCGTCGGCTGCCTCGCCCTCTCGCTCTCGGCCCCGCCGGTCGGCGTCTTCCTGATGCTGCGCCGCATGAGCCTGATGAGCGAGGCGATGAGCCACGCGATCCTGCCCGGGGCCGCGGTCGGGTTCCTCGTCGCCGGCTTGTCCCTGCCGGCGATGACGCTCGGCGGCCTCGCCGCCGGGCTCGCCGTCGCGCTGCTCTCCGGCCTCGTCACCCGCTCCACCGTGATCCGGGAGGATGCGAGTCTGGCCGCCTTCTACCTCATCTCGCTCGCGGCCGGCGTCCTGCTGATCTCGCTGCGCGGCTCGCAGATCGACCTGCTGCACATCCTGTTCGGGACCGTGCTGGCGCTCGACGATCCGGCGCTGTGGCTGCTCGGCGGCATCAGCACGCTCACCCTGTTCGGCCTCGCGGTGCTGTTCCGGCCGCTGGTGATGGAGTGCGTCGACCCGCTGTTCCTGCGCACGGTGAGCCGCGCGGGCGGCCCGGTGCACTACGCCTTCCTCGGCCTCGTGGTGATGAACCTCGTCGGCGGCTTCCAGGCGCTCGGCACGCTGCTCGCCGTCGGCCTGATGCTGCTGCCGGCGATCAGCGCCCGGTTCTGGGCCCGCGACCTCGGCGGCCTGATCCCGGCCTCGATGCTGATCGCGGTGCTGGCGAGCTTCTCCGGGCTGTCGCTGTCCTATCACCTCGATCTGCCGACGGGACCCGCGATCGTGCTCGCGGCGGGCGCGCTCTACCTCGCCTCCCTGATGGCCGGCCGGCACGGCGGCCTGCTCTACCGCCTCGTCAAGCGCCGCCACCTCGAAGCCTGACGTTCGGGCTTCGAGGCGCGTCTTTACGAGAGGCCGGACACCTACAAGTGGAAGAGGCTCATCACGCCGGACACGATCGCGTAGGCGAAGCCGGCGTTCAGCGCGACGCCGATCAGCCCCAGGGACAGCCCGACCATCACCACGATGCCGTCGCGCTCCACCAGCCCGAGGCCGACGAGGCAGACCGCGAGCCCGAGGGGGATCTGCCCGATCACCGGCGCCGCCACGATCAGCGCGAGCGCCAGCGTCAGCAGCGCCACCCCCATCCCGCGCATGCCGAGCGCCGTCTCGAACACGCTCATCCGCGGCCGTGACCAGCGCTCGAGCCGCTGAAGGACCGGGACCGCCCGCTTGACCGCGCGCTCCACGTCCCGGCGGGCGATCGAGCGGCCCAGCAGCGACCGGGGCAGCCAGGGCGAGGACATGCCGAGGGCGATCTGCACGGCCACGAGCAGCAGCAGCAGGCCGCAGACCAGGGGGATCGGCGGCGGCATCGGCAGGCAGTTCGGCAAGCCGAGCAGCACGACGAGCAGGGCGAAGGCGCGGTCCCGCAGCACCGCGACGATGTCGCCGACGGTCAGGCGTTCACCCTCCTGGCTCGCGAGCACCGTGAGGACGTCGGACGTTCGGGCACCGGAGTACAAAACGCGGCCGCTGGTTGCTGTCCCGCGCGGGCTCTATCCGAGTTCGGCATCCGCGCCAAGCATGGGCGCCCACCCCGATGTCGGGCACCGCAGCCCTCAGCGTCGGCGAGACGCCGGAATCGGTGAGACTCGGAAATTTCATTTAGGTTTACAGATATTACTATGAAATACCTAGAGTGAAATTTTTTCCTTAAACTGTCGAGTTGCAGCAACACGCCCTCAGCAATCTGGAATCGATTGATCCTATACGGCATAATTTTACGTAAGATGCCTCCCCGGACTTGGCGATCGATCTATCGTTGCGCCTCCCGATGAGGAGGTCAGCCTTTGGGGTCAACTCTGCCCCGATCGAGGAAGCAACGCCGGGCGGTGCCGACCGCGTTGCTCGGTCTGTTCGGCACTGTCCTTGTCACCCTACCGGGCATCACGGTTGCCGGGGAGATCGACACTCTGGTGTTCGGCAGCCTGGATGCCGGCGCGGCGAACTTCCTGACGACCGGCGTCAAGGTGGCGTTCGACAAGCTCGACCGGGAGGGATTCGTCGTGCTCGCGAGCGCCGGCGGCGGCCGACGCGGCGAGGGCGCGTGCGGTTGCGCACCCTTCATCTCCGCACCGAGCCTGACGCGCTACACCGCGCTCGGCGCGGCGCTCGTCGGCTATCAGTGGTTCTACGACTGGGGCGTGGCGGCGGCCTTCGCCGGCCCCGAGGGCTCCGTCGAGGCCCTGACCGACGGGCGCAGCGTGGCGGCGCTGCCGGTCCAGTGGGGCCTGCGCCTGCACGGCGAGATCTGGGCGCGCCCGACCAAGGAGACCCTGGTGCAGGCGACCGCCATCCTCGGTTCGGCACGGGATTCCGCCTGGACCCGCATCGGCCTCGGCTACCGGGTCTGGGGCACCTACCTCGGGCCGGAGGCAAGCCTCTACGCCGACGCGACGGGCTACCGGAAGTGGAATTTCGGGCTGCACGCCACCGACTTCGCCCTCGGCAGCTACAGCTTCCGGGTGTCCGGCGGCGTGCAGTTGGAAACGAGCGCGCGGCGGCCGAGCCCCTACGTGGCGGTCTCGGTCTGGACGCCCCTGTGACAGCCATCGGCGACGCGGCTTGCGCACCGTCGACCGCCCCGCGAGGTACGGGGCGGCGGTCGTCCGCCGGACCACGGGGCAACGGCTGCACGCCCCGGTCGCCGCACCACGCCCGCGCAGCTACGAGGCGGGTTCGGGGGCCTCGGCGGCGCTGCACAGCCCGTCAAGGAAGCGGGCGGCATCGGCGATGATCTCGGCGCGGCGCGCCTCGCCCAGGCCGCGCAGGGTCCGGTACGGCATCGCCATGCGCGGGTTGCCCTCCAACCGATCCGCGTTGGCGATCAGGAAGTTCCAGTAGAGGTAGTTGAACGGACAGGCCTCCGGTCCGGCCTTCCTGGCCACGTCGAAGGCGCAGGCGCCGCAGTAATCCGACATCCGGTTGATGTAGGCGCCCGACGCCGCGTAGGGCTTCGAGCCCATCACCCCGCCGTCGGCCCAGAGCACCATGCCGTGGACGTTGGGGAGCTCCACCCACTCGTAGGCGTCGGCGAAGACGATCAGGTACCACTCCTCGACCTGGGCCGGGGCAAGGCCGGCGAGCAGGGCGAAGTTGCCGGTGACCATCAGGCGCTGGATGTGGTGGGCGTAGGCGTGGGCCCGCGTCTCGGAGACGACCTGCGCGAGGCAGTTCATCGCCGTCCGCCCCGACCAGTAGAACTGCGGCAGGTCGCGGGTCGCCCCGAGCGCGTTCGATTCGGCGTAGGCCGGCATCCGCGCCCAGTAGAGCCCGCGCACGTATTCCCGCCAGCCGAGGATCTGGCGGATGAAGCCCTCGACGCAGTGGAGCGGCGCGACGCCCTCCCGGTAGGCGCGCTCGGCGGCCCGGCAGACCTCCTCCGCGGTCAGCAGCCCGGCATTGAGTGCCGGCGAGAGCAGCGCGTGGTGGAGGAAGGGCGCGCCGGTCCGCATCGCGTCCTGGTAGTCGCCGAAGGTCGGCAGGTTCTTCGCGATGAAGTGCTTGAGGGCGTCGAGCGCGTCCGCCCGCGTCACCGGCCAGCCGAAGCCGTCGAGGTCGCCGAAATGCCCGGCGAACGTCGTCGCGACGAGAGCGATGACCTCCCGCGTCACCGCGTCGGGGGGAAAGCCGAGACGGTCGGGGACGGCGTGGCCCTTCGGCAGCCTCTTGCGGTTGTCGTGGTCGAAGTTCCACTGGCCGCCGACGGGCTCGGCGCCGTCCATCAGCAGGCCCGTGCGCCGGCGCATGCCGCGGTAGAACGTCTCCATCCGCAAGCTGCGGTGGTCGCCCGCCCACTCGGAGAAATCGCGCCGCGGACAGAGGAAGCGGGTGTCGTCGCGGATCTCCACCGGCACGGGCAGGTCGTCGCGCCAGCCCTGCATCATCGCCCAGACGCGCCACTCGCCGGGCTCGGTCACCACCACCCGTCCGGGACGATGCCGCGCGACCGCGCGCGCCAGCTCGCCCGTAAAACTCCCCGTGTTGGCCGGAGCGTCGAGCCGCACGTAATCGACGGCCACGCCCTCCGCCTCCAGCTCGGCCGCGAAGTGGCGCATGGCGGAGAACAGGAAGGCGATCTTCTGCTTGTGGTGGCGGACGTAGGTCGCCTCCGCCCTCACCTCGACGATCAGCACCACGTCGTGTGCGGGATCGAGGTCGGTCAGGCTCGAGACGCGTCGGTGGAGCTGGTCGCCGAGCACGAACCGCAGGACCCTCTCAGGATTGTCTCCACGCCGACGCGCCGTCGCCACGGCGCTCAACCCTTGGTGCGCAGCATCGCGCGGCCGCCGTCGACGCCGATGACCTGCCCGGTGATCCAGCCGGCCTCGGCCGAGACCAGGAACGCGGCGAGCCCCGCGATGTCCTCGGGCGTGCCGAGGCGCTGGAGGGCGTGCATCGCGGCGATGCCCTGCGCCAGGGTCGCGTTCCCGGTGATCGCGGCGGCGAGCGGCGTGCGCGTGAGCGAGGGCGCGACGACGTTGACGCGGACGTGCGGTGCGAGTTCGGCCGCGAGCGACAGGGCGAGGCCCTCCACCGCTCCCTTGGCCATGGCGACGGAGGCGTGGGCCGGAAAACCCTGCGCCACGGCGACGGTGGAGAACAGCACGATGCCCGCCCCCGCCTCCCCCGCCCCGGCCTTCAGGCCGCCAGCGGCGGCCTGCACCGCGGAGAAGGCGCCGAGCGCGTTGATGCGGAAGTCGGTCTCGGCATCCTCGCGCGTCAGCCGCGCGAGCGGGCGCAGGTTGATCGTGCCGACGGCGTAGACGAGGCCGGCGAGCGCGTCGCCGGCGTCCGTGGTTGCCCGGGCGAAAAAATCCGGGTCGGTGACGTCGCCCGCGGTGACCGTGGTCTCGCCGAGTTCGGACGCAGCGTCCTCCAGGCGGCCGGGATCGCGCGCGGCGAGGTGGAGCGCGAAGCCGCGCGTGCGCAGCGCGCGGGCCGTGGCGAGGCCGATCCCCCCGGTTCCGCCGTAGATCAGCACGCGCTGCATGGTCTCTCCCCTTGCCGCCGGAGACGGCTCGGCAAGATCAAGCTAAGGCGGACGCGCGGGCAGGGGAGTCGGTGCTGCCGGTCATCGCCAATCCACAAGGTCGCAGGCCCGGTCAGGGGCCGAGAGGTCGAAGCGCATGAAATTCGCCTTTGCCGGCATCGACTTCCTCGGCGGCGTGTTCGAGGCGCTGATCGAGGCCGGCTGGACCCCGATCAAGCTGTTCACCCGCCCCTGCGACGGGCTCTACGACCACAACGAGGTGGTGGTCGCCCGCGCCCGGCAACTCCGGGTGCCGATGCAGCTCTCGCGCCTCCGGCAGGCCGACCTCGACGCGCTCCACGCCGCGCACGGGCGCGACTGGGCCCTGGTAGTAGCGGGCTACCCGTGGCTGATCACCGGCTGGCGCACGCGGGCCGCCTTCGCGCTGAACATCCATCCCTCGCCGCTGCCGACGGGCCGCGGCCCGTACCCGCTGTTCCGGGCGGTGGAGGAGGCCTACGAGAGCTGGGGCGTGACCGCGCACGTCCTGGCGGAGGAGGGCTTCGACACCGGCGACATCCTCGCGCAGGATGTGTTCGCCCTGTCGGCGGACGAGACCCACGAGACCCTGCTCGCCAAGTGCCAGATGGCGGCGCGGCGGCTCGCGTCGGGGCCGATCGCCCGCGAGCTGCCGGCGCGCTGGCGCCGTCCCGAACCGCAAGGGGACGGCTCGTACTGGGCCCGCGCGAGCGACGCCGACCGGACCCTCGACTTCCGCAAGGACGTCGCCGTAATCCTGCGCCGGGTGCGGGCCTTCGGCACGATCGAGACGCTGGCACGGATCGGCGACGCCCGCGTCTACGTCGCCGCGGCCGGCGGCTGGCGGGAAGCCCACGGTTACGCACCCGGCACGGTGATCCACCGCCATCGCCGCCACGTCGTCATTGCTGCGCGCGACGGCTTCATCCAGGTCACGCGCTGGTCGCCGGTGGCGCTGGCCGAGGCGGCACAGATCGGGCGCTGACGGCGTGGGCAAGATGGTTCGCAAGGGCGACCTGCCCGAGAAGACCTGCGCGCAGTGCGGGCGGCCCTTCGCGTGGCGCAGGAAGTGGGCGCGGGTCTGGGACGAGGTGCGCTACTGCTCCGACCGGTGCCGGGCCGAGGCCAAGCGCGTCGGATCGAAGAAACCTTGAGCGTCAGAGGTGAGCCAGAGCCTCCGGCGTGTCCACGTCGAGGCCCGTGGCGGGCTCGCCCGCAATCTCGATCACGTCGGCGCGGCCCGTGAGTAGCGGCCCGGCGCCGTGATCGCCGGTCAGGCGGGCGAGATCGGCGTCGAGCGCGCGGCGGTTGAGCAGGGCCGGGTTTCCGCGCCGGCCATCGACGACCGGTACCACCGCCGCCGGCAACGGCTCGCCTGCGCGGAATGCGGCGGCGAGACGATCGATCTGCGCGGCCGTGACCCGCGGCATGTCGGCCAGCATCACCACCGCGCCGACCGTCTCCGGGGGAAGCGCCGCGAGCCCGGCCCGCAGCGAGGTCGAGAGGCCGGCCGCGTAATCGGGATTCTCGACCAGCGTCACGCCGAGGCCGGAGAGCGCCGCGCGCACCCGCCCGGCATGGGCGCCGAGCACGACCAGTACCGGCCGCACGCCCGAGGCGAGCGCCGCCTCGGCCGCGTGGCGCACCAGCGGCTTCCCGTCGAGAAGCGCGAGCAGCTTCGGCTCCGGCCCGAAGCGGGTGCCGCGGCCGGCAGCCAGCAGCACCGCAGCGACGGACGCCTCACTCCTCATCGTCGGCGCTGGCCGCGCCGGAGCGTGGCTGAGGTCGCGACACGATCTCCATCAGGAGGCCGCCGACGCCCAGGGCCACGATGTCCGCCCGGGTGACGGGCAGGTCCGCGAGCAGGCGGTGCAGCACCCAGTCGAAGCCGTTCTCCTTGGGCGAACGGGCGCAGCCCGGCGCGCCGATCACCGGCACGTCGCCCCGCGCGCCGACGAGCAGGAGGTTGCCGGGATCGACCGGCATGCCGAGGTGGATCACCCGCCCGCCCGCGGCCTCGATGCCGGCCGGGATCACGTCGCGCCGGTCGGCGATGGCCGAGGCGCCGAACACGATCGCGAGGTCGGCGCCGGCCCGCTCGACCACGTCCGTCAGCGCCGCCGCGACGGCGGCGGGGGCGTGCGGAACGCGGGCGTCGGCGACGATCTCGGCACCGGTCGGCGCGAGGCGCTCCGTGAGGATCGCCAGGGTCCGATCGATGGTGGCCTCCTTCAGGCTCCGGGCGCGAGTCGAGACCACGCCGACGCGGCGGCGGCGATAGGGCGCGACCCGGAGGGCGCCTTGCGCCGTGGCGGCGTGGGCCCGCGCCAGGACAGCGCCCGGGACGGCGTAGGGGATGATCTTGACGGTCGCGATCATCTCGCCGGCGACCACCGGCTTGAACGGCGGCAGGGTCGCGACCGTGATCGCCTCGTCGACGCCGTTGATCGCGTCGATGCCCGCGCGGTCGATCACCAGCACGCCAGCCTCCATGGCGAACAGGTTGCAGCGGCCGGTGAACGGCGGCTCCCGGCGCAGGCCGGCGCCGGCAACGTGGCGGGCCAGGGCCTCGGCGGCCGCGTCCTCGCCGACATCGTCCGGTTCGAGGGTGACGGCAACGAGGTCGCGCACGCCCTCGGCCTCGAGCCCGGCGATGGTCTCGGGCGGAATGCTTCGTCCCTTCCGAAGGGTCGCTCCGCCCGCCCTGATCGTGTGGGCCGCGATCAGCCCGACCGCCGCACCGACCGGGACCGGCCCGAACTTCACGAGGCCGTTCCCGGTCGGCGCAGGGCCGCTACGATCTCGGCCAGCACCGAGAGCGCGATCTCGGCCGGGCTGACCGCGCCGATGGACAGACCGATCGGCGCCCGGACGCGCCCGATCCGCTCCGCCGGAACGCCGGCCTCGGTCAGCCGCGCGACGCGGGCGGCGTGGGTCTTCCGCGAGCCGAGGGCGCCGACGTAGAAGCACTCGGCGGCAAGCGCGGCCATGAGCGCCGCGTCGTCGATCTTCGGATCGTGGGTCAGCGCGGCCAGCGCACAGTAACGGTCCAGCACCGGCACGCGCCCGCCGAACGCCGCGTCGGGCCACTCGGGCACGAGATCGATGCCCGGGAACCGCTCGGGGCTCGCGAAGGCGGTGCGCGGATCGATCACCGTCACCGCGAGATCGAGCGCCGCCGCCATCGGCGCCAGCGCCTGGCTGATGTGCACCGCCCCGATCACCACGAGGCGCACCGGCGGCACCTGGACCGTGAGGAACTGCTTCCGGCCGTCCGCCTCCACGAGCCCGCTGCGGCCCGCCGCGAGGTGACGGGCGAGGGGATCGGCCAGGGGATCGGCCAGGGGATCGGCGGCGATCTCGGCCGCGCGCACCACGCGCTGCG
>NZ_CAXTBY010000065.1:10674-22691 GCF_964242245.1 uncultured Methylobacterium sp.
AGGGGATCGGCCAGGGGATCGGCGGCGATCTCGGCCGCGCGCACCACGCGCTGCGCCCCGTCGGCGATGTCGGTGACGAGGATCGCGGCGCGGCGGGCGGCGCGCTCGGCGTTGAGGAGGGCCAGGGTCTCGGCGCGCACGCTCAGTCGACCCGCTCGACGAACACGCGGATACGGCCACCGCAGGAGAGCCCGACCCGCCACGCGGTCTCGTCGGCGACCCCGAACTCGATCACCCGCGGCCGTCCGTCCGCGATCGCGTCGGCGGCCTCGGTAATAACCTCGCCCTCGACGCAGCCGCCGGAGACGGAGCCCTGGAAATTGCCGTCGCCGTCGACGACGAGGTGGCTGCCGACCGGGCGCGGCGCCGAGCCCCAGGTCTCGATCACGGTGGCGAGCGCCACAGTGCGGCCGTCGCGCCGCCAAGCTTCGGCGGTGGCGAGGATGTCGGCATCGGTGGAGATCATGGTGCGCCTTCGCGGCCCGCGCCGAGGCCCTTCCAGCTCAGGAAAGCCCCGACGCGTGAGGTATGGCGTGGCGAGCCGGACGCAAGACGAGGCGCGCCGCGTTCGCCGGACGGCCCGCGGTCGCGCCGGTACCCGCCGCGCTCCTCGGCGTCAGGCCGTCAGCGACCGCTGCGCCGGGCCGCGACGGTGGCGAGCGCCGCGAAGTCCTTGTCGCCGGCGCCGTGGGCGATCGCGTCGATGAGGTTGTCGCGCAGCACGCTGGCGAACGGCATCGGCACGTTCGCGGCCTCCGCGGCGGCGAGCACGAGGCGGATGTCCTTGGCGCCGAGCCGCAGGGTGAAGCCCGGCGGCTCGTAGCGGTTCTCGGCGATCAGCGCGCCGTAGCCCTTGTAGACCGGGGAGGCGAACAGGGTGCCGGTCAGCATGGCGAGCAGGTCGCCGGCCGGGACGCCGTGCCCCTCCGCGAAGGCGGCGGCCTCGCCCATGGCCTCGATCGCCGCCACCAGCATGAAGTTCCCGGCAAGCTTCACGGCGTTCGCGCGCTGGGGCTCGGGCCCGAAGCGCCACGTCTTCGTCCCCATGCAATCGAGGAGCGGCGCGGCCCGGTCGATCGCGGCGGCGTCACCGGCGGCGATGATGTTGAGGGTGCCCGCAGCCGCCGCATCGGGCCGGCCGAACACGGGCGCGCCGATGTAGGCGATCCCGGCGCGGGCGTGGATCGCCGCGAGGTCCCCGGCCAGCGCCACCGAGATCGTGCTCATCGACAGGTGCATCGAAGGCCGCGCGTCGCGGTCGAGCAGGCCGCCCTCGACGATGACCGCGCGCAGCGCCGCGTCGTCGGCGAGCATGGTGATCGCGGCGTCCCCCGCGAACGCTTCCGCGGCCGTCCCGACGGGGATGGCGCCGGCGATGTCCCGCGCGGTGTCCGGCGAGCGGTTCCACACCCGAACGCGGTGGCCCGCGCTCACGAGGGTCGCGACCATGCCGCGGCCCATGCGGCCGAGTCCGAGGAATCCGACATCCATGTGCGTTGCTCCATCCTGGCGACCGTCGCCGCGATGATCAGCGGCATCAACGCGGCAGCCGGCGATCGGACCCGTCGGGAACCGTCATTCCGCGGGCTGGACGGTCCGCGACGCCGCGCGCTCCGGAGCCTGGACCGGCGCGGCACGGGCTGCGAGCGGAAGATCGATGCCGGCGCAGAGGCCGCCCTGCGGTCCGCTGACCAGGCTGAGGCGGCCCTGATGCGCCTCGACGATGGCCAGCACGATCGACAGGCCGAGGCCGAAGCCGTTCGCCTCGTTGTGGTTGCGCGCCCGGTCGCCCCGCACGAAGGGCTGGAGCATCGCCTCGCGCTCGCCCGCGGGAATGCCCGGACCGTCGTCGCGGACCTCGATCCGCACGCCGCGCGCCGTCGCCTCCATGCCGACGCGGGCGCTGCCGCCGTACTTGACCGCGTTGTCGACGAGGTTGGTGATCGCCCGCTGCAACTCGTCCGGCCGCCCGAGGACGAGGGCGTGGCGGCTCCCCGTGACCGCCACGTCCGCGCCGATGTCGGCGAATCCGTCGCAGACGGTCTGCACGATGGAGGCGACGTCGACGAGGGCCTTGGTGTCCCCGTCCCGGCCCTGTCCGTCGCGGACGAAGGAGAGGGCCGCCTCGACCAGGGCGTTCATCTGGTCGAGGTCGCGCAGCATCATGGCGCGGGCGGGCTCGTCGTCGATGAACTCTGCCCGCAGGCGCAGGCGGGTGATCGGGGTGCGCAGGTCGTGACTGATCGCGGCGAGCATCTGGGTTCGGTCGTCGATGAGGCGGCGCACGCGGCCGCGCATCCGGTCAAGCGCCCGCGAGACCGCGATCACCTCCTGCGGGCCGACCTCGGGCAGGGCCGCATGGTCGTCGCCGGTGCCGAAGGCCTCGGCGGCCCCGGCGAGGCGGGCCAGCGGTGCCGTCAGCGCCCGGGTCGCCCAGACAGAGAGCAGGATCAGCGTCAGCGCGAGGAAGAGGACGCTGAAGATGATCGCGCCCTCGCGCGGGGGTCGCAACGGATCGTCGGGCAGGGTGGCCTGAAGGAGCGCACCGTTCGACGTCGCCAGTCCGAGGCGCAGGCGGCCCGAGCCGCGTGCCTCGGGGTCGGTCAGGTCCGCAATCGTCAGGGGCTGCGCGAAGCCCTCGCGCAGCCGCCGGATGACCGGCACGACCGGCCGGGAGGCGGCATCGTCGGCTGGCGCGAGCGCGGCCGCGTCCCAGGGGGCGAGTTGCAGGGCCGGCAGGGCGCGGGCGGCGCCGGCCAGCAGCGAGGCCCGCTCGTTCGGCGCGGCCGCGTCGAGGAGGCGCGCGACCGTGGCGAGGCGGCCGACCGCGACGCCGGGGCGGTCGTCCGGGCGCCAGGGCTCGCGCAGCAGCACGAAGGCGGTGGTGGCGACGGCGTGCGCCACGACGATCGCGGCGATGACGAGCAGCGCGATCTGCCCGGCGATGCTGCGGGGGCGCAGGCGTGCCCTGAGATCGATCCGTCTCATGAGCGCGTCACCTCGGGCGTGAACAGGTAGCCGCCGGAACGGATCGTCCGGATGATCTCGGGGTTGCGCGAGTCGCGCTCGATCTTCTGGCGGATGCGGCTCACCAGCACGTCGATGCTGCGCTCGAACGGCCCGGCGCTGCGCCCCTGCGTCAGGTCGAGGAGCTGGTCGCGGGAGAGCACACGGCCGGGCCGCAGGCACAGGGCGTGCAGCAGATCGAACTCGGCCCCGGTGATGGCGATGCGCGCGCCTTCCGGGCTGAGCACTTGGCGCAGCGACACGTCGAGCGTCCAGCCGACGAAGTGCAGGCGGCGCACGCCGTCCACGTCGGGCGCCTCGCTCGCGGCGCGGCGCAGGATGGCGCGGATGCGGGCGAGGAGTTCGCGCGGATTGAAGGGCTTGGCGAGGTAATCGTCGGCGCCGATCTCCAGGCCGACGATGCGGTCGATCTCCTCGGACTTGGCCGTGAGCATCAGGATCGGGACGGCGGAGGCCGCGCGCAGGCGCCGGCACAGGCTGAGGCCGTCCTCGCCCGGCAGCATCAGGTCGAGGACGATCAGGTCGACGCGGGCATCGGTGAGCGCGCGGTCCATCTCGGCGCCGTCGCCGGCCAGCGTGACGCGGCAGCCGTTGCCGCGCAGGTAGCGCGCGACGAGGTTGGCGATCTCGCGGTCGTCCTCGACGATCAGGATGTGCGGGTTGACGGTCATCGGCGGCGGTCCTTAACGGACGTGGCCGGCTCTTATGCCTCGCCGAGGCGCACAATCGAAGATGCGCGCAGGCCTCCGAATTGTAACGCGGTGTTTCCGCTCAGGACTTCGGGAGATGCGCGAACCGGCAGCGCCCGGCCGGGCGGCGATGGACGACAGCTTGGTTCTCGTCAGGCGATCGCGTCCCGGCGGTCAGTAGCCGCGCTGCCGGTCGATGCCTGCCGGACACAGTCCCGTACGGCGGAAGGCGGCGACCGCCGCGGCGACGACCGCCGCGGCCGACGCCCGGCTGGTCGGCGCGGCGACGTGGGGCAGCACCGTCACGCCCGGGTGCGACCACGCCGGGTGGTCGGCGGGCAGCGGCTCCTGCTCGAACACGTCGAGCACCGCGTGTCCGACCTGTCCCGCGGCCAGGGCCTCCAGCAGGTCCACCTCGACGAGGTGGGCGCCGCGCCCGAAGTTGATGAGGTAAGCGCCCGGCGCCAGCCGCGCGAAGGTGCTCGCCCGCAGGATGCCGCGGGTCTCAGGCGTCAGCGGCAGCAGGTTCACCAGGACCTGCGCGCCGTCGAGGGCGTCAGTCAGGCCCTCTTCGCCGGAGAAGATCGAGACGCCGGGAACCGGCGCGCCCGACCGGCTCCAGCCCCGGACGGGGAAGCCGAGACTTACGAGCAGCTCGGCTGCGGCACGCCCCATCTCGCCCAGGCCGAGGATGGTGATGGGGCGCCCCGTCGCCGGCTGGAACGGGTGCGGGATCCAGGCGCGGCGGCGCTGCTGCGCGGCGTAGACGTGCAGGCCGCGATGCAGGTGAAGCACGCTCGCCGCCACCGTTTCCGCCATGGCGCGGGCCAGCATCGGATCGACGAGGCGCACGAGCGGAACGGGCGGCATCGTCGCGTCCTGCAGGAGGCGCTCGACGCCGGCCCAGAGGCTGTGGACCCAGTGCAGGGCCGGGAGGTCCCGGAGCGATCCCGCGGGCGGGTTCGCCACGACCGCGATCTCGACAGTGGTTCGATCGGGATGATCGGCGGCCGTCGCGATGGTCTCGCCCGGCATCGCCCGGGCCAGGGCGCGGCGCCAGCCGGCCTCCTCGTCCGGCGGGAGGCGGGTGACGAGGAGAAGGGGTGCCGGCATCGGGGTTACGCTCCCTGGGTTCGATCGGTCGACGACGAACCGGCATTACCGGTCCCGCGGCCTGCCGGCCATCGGCGCGATCCGCGAGGCAGGGATGCCGACAGGCGCGCGCCGACGGGCTTTCCCTCGGCGCTCCGCCGCGCCACATCCGCCCGACGATCGGACACGCAGTCGTGAGGGAAGAATGGCCAAGCCCGTCCATGCGATGATCCGCGTCCTCGATGAGGCGCGCGCGACCACGTACTACGCCCGCGCCTTCGGCCTCGCGATCGCCGACCGCTACGATTTTCCGGACTTCACCCTGATCTACCTGCGCGACCCGGCCTCGCCGTTCGAACTCGAACTGACGGTGAACAAGGACCGCGCGGCGGCCTACGACCTTGGCGACGGCTACGGCCATGTCGCCTTCACGGTGGACGACCTCGCCGCCACGCACGCGCGCTTCACGCGCGAGGGCCTGCCCGCGACGGCGGTCAAGACGCTCAAGCACGGCGACAGCGAACTCGCGACGTTCTTCTTCGCCACCGATCCTGACGGCTACAAGATCGAGGTGATCCAGCGCGGCGGGCGCTTCGCCTGACGCCTCCCATCCAACCCAGCGAGACCCCGACAGGTATGACCGGCCCCACCCGCATCGTCTGCATCCGCCACGGCGAATCCACCTTCAACGCCGCCCATCGCGAGACCGGCCGCGACCCCGGCCACCTCGACGCCCGCCTCACCGCCCGCGGCCAGGGTCAGGCGCGGGCCGCGCGGGCGGCGCTGGAAGCGATCCCGTTCGACCTCGTCGTGACCTCGCCGCTAACCCGCGCGATCGAGACGAGCGCGATCCTGTTCGGCGCGCATCCGGCATCGCCGAAGATCATGGTCGAGGTGCTGCACCGGGAATGCCAGGAGAGCAGTTGCGATGTCGGCCGGGCGGCCTCGGAGATCGCAGCCGAGTTCCCGCACCTCGATGTCGGGCACCTGCCCGAGGTCTGGTGGCACGCGGAGGACGGCCTCGCGGCCGACGGCTACCCGGTGGAGCCGCGCCGGCTGTTCGACGGGCGCGTCGCGGCGTTCCGCGACTGGCTCCGGGCCCGACCGGAGACGACCATCGCGGTCGTCGGGCACGGCACCTTCTTCTTCCACCTCACGGGGGTCTGGCTCGACAACTGCGAGACGGTGGAGCTCGACCTCGCGGCTGAATCCGCGGCCGCCTGAGCGTCAGGCGTCGACCATCCCGCGCGCCGCGTCGAGCCGGCTTCGCGCCGCGACGAGGTCGATGTCCGGAGCCTGACGGCCGATGCGCAGCGCCGCATCGAGAATCGCGGCGGCGCGCTCCCAGGTGCCGGAGGCGAAGGCGGCGGCGCCCTCGGCGATCTCGGCGGCGCAGCGCGGGTCGTCGGCGGCTCGGATCGCGGCGGTCGCCGTCCGAGCCACCGCCGCGGCGAGCGCGCCCGCGCGCCAGTCCCGACGCAGCGCCGCCGCCTGCGCCCGGGCACCGCCGCGCCACGCGGCCGCACGGGCGGCAGCGAGCGCCTCTGGCAGAACGGAGGCTTCCGCGCAGCGCGCGGCGAGATCGGGCAGCCCGGCGCGATCGAGCAGCGGCGGCAGCAGGCCGCGGATGCTCGCGAGGGCCAGGAACCGGGTCCGCTCGGCCTCGACCATGGACGTATCCGCCGAGCCCGAGAGGCGCAGGACGAAGGCCATCAGCCGGTGGCGCTCGCGATCCGGCATCGCGTCGTTGAGGCCGAGCGCGTAGGCGCTGAGGGGCCGTGAGAAGCACGGCGGGCAGTCGGCGCTCGCGCGGATCGCGCGGTAGGGCAGGCCGGCGGCGACGAGCGCCGCCTCGTTGATGCAGGTGCCGCCGTCCGGTCCCGGGAAGGGATGCGAGCCGGCGAGCAGCCGCCAGTTCAGGATATGATCGAACCCCGTCGTCATGCACGCCCTCGCTCCGCGACAAGGGCGAGCGTGGCACGCCGGCCGCGAAATGGCGAGGGTACGATCAGACGCCGAGGTCGAGGGCGAGGCCGAGCAGCATGGCGAGGCCGAGCACCAGCACGAAGGCCCCGGCCAGCAGTTCCAGGGCGCCGACGGCGAGCGTCCCCGCCTGCCCGCGGCCGCCGGCGAGGCGCAGGGCGGCACCCTTGGCGAAGACCGCGAGGCTCGCGAGCGCGCCGGTGGTGAGCGTGGTGCCGAGCGCCATGGCGAAGGTCGCGACGACGCCCGCCGCCAGCATGCCCCGCGACGCGGAGAAGACGAGGATCAGCACCGCCCCGGCGCAGGGCCGCGAGCCCGCCGCGAGCACGACGCCCGTCCGCTCGCGCCACGTGTCGAGGGATGCGAGCGCGCGGGCGTCAGCGAGGCGGGCGTGGCCGCAATCGGGACCGCAGGCGGCGGGTGAGCCCAGGGCGGCGAGCCGCCCGGCCTTGCGCCACGTCAGCGCGAGGCCGAGGAGCGCGACGAGGGCGAAGCTCGCCGTCTCGATCGTGTTGCCGGCCCGCGTCATCCCGGCGGCGGTGGCGCCGAGGACGAGGCGCCCGGCACCGACGATGGCGATGGCGACGAGCGCCTGGAGCATCGCGGCGGCAAAGCTCAGGCCGAGCCCGCGGCGCAGCACCCGCTCCCCGGCGACGAGGTAGCCGGCGATCACCGCCTTGCCGTGGCCGGGCCCGGCGGCGTGGAACACGCCGTAGGTGAAGCCGAGGCTCACCACAGGTCCCCAATCGCCCCCGCCCTCCAGGCCGGCGACCGCGGCCTGGAGGTTGCGGGAGAAGCTCGCCTGGATCGCCAGCAGCCAGCCGCCGAGGCCCGCCGCCGACGGAGCGGCCTCGCGAAACCCGACGCCGAAGGGCGAGCGCGGCGGCGGCGCGGCGAAGCCCGGCGCGACGAGCCAGACCAGGCCAGAGAGCACCAGCATGGCCACGAGGATCGCGCCCAC
This sequence comes from uncultured Methylobacterium sp., assembly GCF_964242245.1. NCBI lineage: Bacteria > Pseudomonadati > Pseudomonadota > Alphaproteobacteria > Hyphomicrobiales > Methylobacteriaceae > Methylobacterium > uncultured Methylobacterium sp. The sequence goes on from NZ_CAXTBY010000065.1 coordinate 18,427, forward strand.
CATCAGCACCAGCCGGGACGACAGGCGGGGCCCGGACGAGGGACCGAGGGCGGCGCCTACGGACACGCGACGATGATCCGGTTGGCGAACTGGATGCCGTAGGTGGAGGCGGCGGTCAGCGCCTCGAAGAATGCCTCGCTCATGCCGGGCTTGCCCGTATCGACCGTCTTGGTCTCGGGGGTCTTGGGCCGGGTCACCGTCGTGGCGCAGCCTGGGGGAGCGCCGGACAGGCGCGCGGTGTCGGGGGCGTCCGAGAGGGCGAAGGCGACGAAGTAGGTCGGATCGTAGACCTCCAGCGCCAGCACGCCGTGCTCCTGAGCGGCGGGGGTCTTCAGCGGCAGCAGGAAGCTGAGGGTGAGCGCGTCGCCCTCCATGGCCATCCGCGGCTCGGTCGGGGTCGCGAAGGCCTGCGCCTTGCCGCCGACCTTCAGCTTGGTGAAGTAGGCGGATTCGGCCAGATTCGCGGTGTTCTCGGCGGCGAGGCCCGCCAGTTCGTCCCGGCTGAGCTTGCCGTCGCCGTCGGCATCGAGCCCCTGGGTGACGAAGGCGGAATACGCCGCGTCGAACGCCCAGACGTGGCGGATGGCGACGACCTTGCCGGCCGCGTAGGCGATCTCGGCCTTCGTCGCGACCCAGACGTGCGGGTGAGCCAGGGCCGGCGCGGCGGCGGGCACCAGCACCGCGGCGAGGCAGAGGGAGCGGAGCGCGGCGTTCGGCATGGTGCGGGCGGACGCTCGCGGTTCGTGGTGAAGGACCCGTTAACGATCGGCGGTCCGCGTTCTCGGCCGTTCGTGGGGCAAAAGCGAGGCGTGTCCGGTGGGATGAGCAAACCCGGCGCCGCCTGCGCAACGCCGGGTTCGGACCCGAGGGCCCGTTCGTCGTGTCGGCTGAGGTGGCCGGCTACTCGGCGGAGGCGACCTCCACCGTGTCGCCCCGGCGCGAGAAGGCCACCGTGGTCTCGCGCCCGCTGGCGCTCAGCGTGCCGGGGACCGAGAGCGTCACGGTCTGGTTCGCGTTCAGCGTGGTGACGAGGCGCACTGCCGAGGACGCGCCGCCGTCGACGTTGACCGGAATCAGCGTCGCGACGACGCGATAACCGTCCGGCCCGGGGGTGTAGTAGATCGTGCCGCGGTAGGTGCCGAGTTCGACCGAGCTCGCCTTGGCGGGCTTCAATTCGACGGCGGAGGCGGACGCGACCGTCGCAAGCGATAGGGCGACGGCGAGGACGTAGGGGTGTGCGCGCATGGGAATGGCCTGTGCGGTTACTGTCCGCCGGGAGTGCCCGCACGGAGAACCGGTTGCACCGGGAGACCGCACGATGACGGTTCGTCCTTGCACTGCACAGCCTAGTTTGTGCAGTGCAAAAGTGCGCAAAACGCATAGCTTATGCGTCTAAACACACGAGACTGAATCATAACGCATGAAAGGCCGCGCGCTCGGGGCATATCGGATCCTCGCGGCGATCGCGGCCGAGGGCGGCGTGGCGACGACCTTGCTTCCGGTCCAGCTACCGGGCATCGGCACGGTGATGCCGGGCGAGCGGCTGAATGAGCGGACCAAGCCTCATGCTGGACGACGGCAAGATGTTCGCGTGCGCACGTGACCCGTTTCCCGGTGTCGGGACCGAGGCCCGGTGGATCGACCGGCGGGGCGGTCCCCACGCATCGATCCGCGCTTGCGCCCCGCGCGAGGCGCACTGATGGACGGCGTCTCGGGGACGGGGGCGCCCTGCCCCGACATCCTGATCCGGCCCTCCACTGAGGCGGATGTCGACGCGATGGTGGCGATCTACGAGCACCACATCCGCCGCGGCGTCGGTGACATCGGCGAGTACGAGGAGGAGCGCCTGCTCCCCGACGATCTGCGGCGCCGCCGCAAGGCGATGCGCAGGAAGCGGCTTCCCCACCTCGTTGCCGACCGGGCCGGGCTGATCGCGGGCTACGCCTACGCCGTGCCGTTCCGCAAGCGCCCGGCCTACCGCTACACCCTCAAGCACTCGATCTACGTCCACCCCGAGCACCTGCACGCCGGGATCGGCCGCCGATTGCTGCCGGCCCTGATCGAGGCCTGCGCGGCGGGCGGCTACCGCCAGATGATCGGCTACATCGATTCCGGGAACGAGGCCTCGCTCCGCCTGCACGAGGCTTGCGGCTTCGCCCGCGTCGGTTACCTGCCGGCGGTCGGGTACAAGTACGGCCGCTGGAGCGACAGCGTGATGGTGCAATGCCCGCTGGGCGCCGGCGCCGACGCGCAGCCCTCCACGTGGCGCAAGCCGGTGGAGGCGCCGATCGCCGGCCGTGCCTGGACAGGGACGTAGGATTTCCCGGGCTCCTTGGGGGCGGTGCCGCGAATCGGCATGGCGAACCGCCGCGGATGCGCGGCGTTGTCCGCCTCATTGGACCGCGGCGCCGCGTGCGCTGACGCCTCAACGGGCGCGCCGGCCCGTTCGCTGCCTCAATGCTGGAGGATCTTCGACAGGAACTGCTGCGCGCGTTCGCTGCGCGGCTGGCCGAAGAAATCCTGCTTGCGCGCATCCTCGACGATCTCGCCGCGATCCATGAAGATCACCCGGTCGGCGACCTTGCGGGCAAAGCCCATCTCGTGGGTCACCACCATCATGGTCATGCCTTCGCTGGCGAGCTGGACCATCACGTCGAGCACCTCGCCGACCATCTCGGGATCGAGCGCCGAGGTCGGCTCGTCGAACAGCATCACCACCGGGTTCATGGCGAGCGCGCGGGCAATCGCCACGCGCTGCTGCTGACCGCCCGAGAGCTGGCCCGGAAATTTCTTCGCGTGCGCGCTGAGGCCGACGCGGGAGAGCAGGTCGAGGCCGCGCTTGTGCGCGTCCTCCTTCGAACGCCCGAGCACCTTGCGCTGGGCCACCGTCAGGTTGTCGGTGATCGAGAGGTGCGGGAACAGCTCGAAGTGCTGGAACACCATGCCGACCCGCGAGCGGAGCTTGGGCAGGTTGGTCGCCTTGTCGACGACCTTGGTGTCGTTGACGGTGATCTGGCCCTTCTGGATCGGCTCCAGGGCGTTGACGCACTTGATCAGGGTCGACTTGCCCGAGCCCGAGGGGCCGCAGACCACGACCACCTCGCCCTTGGCAACCTGTGTGGTGCAGTTCGTCAGCACCTGGAAGTCGCCGTACCACTTGCTGACGCCGTCGATGGCGATCATCGTCGCCCCGGTCGCCGTCACGGGCGGCGGCGAGGTGAGCGGACCCGTCTGCACGCCGGCATTGGCCGGCGCCGCGGAGGCAGGTGCCACGGGGGTCGTGACGGTCGGAGCCGGCATCGGCGTGGAGGTCATGGCGCGGTCCTCGAGGATCGAACGTCAGCGGATGATGGCGACGCGGCGCTGGAGCCGCCGGACCAGGAATGAGGCCGAGAAACAGACGGCGAAGTAGACGAGCGCCGCGAACAGGTACATCTCGACGAGGCGCCCGTCGCGCTGGGCGACCTTCGAGGCCGCCCCCAGGAAGTCGGTCAGCGAGAGCACGTAGACGAGCGAGGTGTCCTGGAACAGAACGATGGTCTGGGTCAGCAGCAGCGGCAGCATGTTGCGGAACGCCTGCGGCAGGACGACGGTGCGCATCGTCTGCGCGTAGGTCATCCCCAGCGCGTAGGCCGCGCCGGTCTGGCCCTTGGGGATCGACTGGATGCCCGCGCGCATGATCTCGGAGAAGTAGGCCGCCTCGAACAGCGTGAAGGTGATGAGCGCCGAGGAGAAGGCGCCGACCTGCACCGGGCTCGACGCCCGCGTGACCCAGGCGCCGATGTAGGGCACCAGGAAGTAGAACCAGAAGATCACCAGCACGAGGGGCAGCGAGCGCATCAGCTCGACGTAGACCTTGGCGACGTGCTTCAGGCCAGGCACCCCGGAGAGCCGCGCCATCGCGATCAGGGTGCCGAGCACCACGCCCATGCCGGCGGCCAGCGCGGTGAGCGTCACCGTGAAGACCATGCCCTGCCCGAACAGGTAGGGCAGCGATCCGAGGACGACGCCGAAATCGAAGTTCGAGAACATCAGCGCTGACCGGGAACCGCCACGCCGCGCTCGAGCAGCGAGGCCAGCGTGATCACCACGAGGTTGATGAGGACGTAGAGCAGGGTCGCCGCGGTGAAGGCCTCGAACACCTGGAACGAGAATTCCTGCATCGAGCGGGCCCGCGCCGTGAGTTCGAGGAGGCCGATGGTGAGCGCGACGGAGGTGTTCTTGAGGTTGTTCAGGAACTCCGAGGTCATCGGCGGCAGGATGAT